>JBHBXR010000224.1:0-13346 GCA_041795785.1 Mesocricetibacter sp. | reverse complement strand
TTTGCAACCACGATTAAAGCCGCTAAGAAAATGGTGGAACGTGAAGACGCTATCGTATGGGATATTTTAGCGGAAGTTATCCGTGAACATCCGATTCTGTTAAACCGTGCACCGACCTTGCACCGTTTGGGTATTCAGGCGTTTGAACCGATTTTGATCGAAGGTAAAGCCATTCAGCTGCACCCGTTAGTTTGTGCGGCGTTCAACGCGGACTTCGACGGTGACCAAATGGCGGTTCACGTTCCGTTGACGCTTGAAGCGCAATTGGAAGCGCGCGCGTTGATGATGTCCACCAATAACATTCTGTCACCGGCAAACGGCGAACCGATTATCGTGCCGTCACAAGACGTGGTATTGGGTCTTTATTATATGACCCGCGATAAAGTGAACGGCAAAGGCGAAGGAATGTTGTTGCAGGATCCGCGTGAAGCGGAGAAGGCTTACCGTACTGGTCAGGCGGAATTACATTCACGCGTAAAAGTGCGTATTACTGAATATGTGAAGAACGAAGCCGGCGAATTTGAAAGTAAAACCGGTTTGGTGGATACCACTATCGGTCGTGCTATTTTATGGATGATTGCGCCGAAAGGTATGCCGTTTAATCTGTTTAACCAGACGTTAGGTAAAAAGGCCATTTCCAAGTTGATCAACGAAAGTTATCGTCGTTTGGGGATGAAACCGAGCGTGCTGTTTGCCGACCAAATCATGTACACCGGTTTTGCTTTTGCGGCGCGTTCCGGTTCCTCCGTCGGTATTGACGATATGGTCATCCCGGAGAAAAAATACGAAATTATTTCGGCGGCGGAAGAAGAAGTCGCGGAAATTCAGGAGCAATTCCAATCCGGTTTGGTTACTGCGGGTGAACGTTACAACAAAGTGATCGATATTTGGGCGGCGGCGAATGAACGTGTTGCCAAAGCGATGATGGAAAACCTTTCTACGGAAGAAGTTATCAACCGCGAAGGTCAGCCGGAAAAACAAGCCTCCTTTAACAGCATTTTTATGATGGCGGATTCCGGTGCGCGTGGTTCTGCGGCACAGATTCGTCAGTTGGCGGGTATGCGTGGTTTGATGGCGCGTCCGGACGGTTCGATTATCGAAACCCCGATTACTGCGAACTTCCGTGAAGGCTTGAACGTTTTACAATACTTTATTTCCACCCACGGTGCGCGTAAAGGTTTGGCGGATACCGCATTAAAAACGGCGAACTCCGGTTATTTGACCCGTCGTTTGGTTGACGTGGCGCAAGATTTGGTGATTGTTGAAGATGATTGCGGTACGCACGAAGGTATCGTAATGACGCCGTTAATCGAAGGCGGTGACGTGAAAGAAGCCTTGCGTGATCGCGTATTAGGTCGTGTTGCGGCGGAAGACATCTTAAAACCGGGTACGGATGAAGTGTTAATTGCGCGTAACACCCTGTTGGATGAAAAACTTTGTGACTTGATCGACGCAAACTCCGTTGACAGCATTAAAGTACGTTCCGTTGTAACCTGTAACACGGATTTCGGCGTGTGTGCGAAATGTTACGGTCGTGACTTAGCGCGCGGACACTTGATTAACCAAGGCGAAGCGGTCGGTGTTATTGCGGCGCAATCTATCGGTGAACCGGGTACACAGTTAACCATGCGTACCTTCCATATCGGTGGTGCGGCGTCTGCGGCGGCAAAAGAGTCCAGCGTTCAAGTGAAAAACAGCGGTACAATCCGTTTGGCTAACATTAAGTCGGTCACCAATAACGAAGGTAAATTGGTATTAACTTCGCGTAATACGGAATTGACCATTATTGATGCCTTCGGTCGTACCAAAGAACATTATAAAGTGCCGTACGGTGCGATTTTAAGTAAGGCGGACGGTCAGGAAGTAAGCGCCGGTGAAACCGTAGCGAACTGGGATCCGCATACCATGCCGGTTGTTTCCGAAGCCAGCGGTTTTATCAAATTCGTTGATATGGTAGACGGTTTAACCGTTACCCGTCAAACCGACGATCTGACCGGTTTGTCCTCTATCGTCGTACAGGATGTGGGTGAACGTGCAACGGCAGGTAAAGATTTGCGTCCGGCGATTAAATTGGTCGATGCACAAGGAAATGACGTGCTCATTCCGGGAACGGATGTAGTGGCGCAGTATTTCTTACCGGGTAAAGCGATCGTGACTTTGGAAGACGGGGCGGAAGCGCATATCGGTATTCCGTTGGCGCGTATTCCGCAAGAATCCGTGGGAACCAAAGATATTACCGGTGGTTTGCCGCGCGTAGCCGACTTGTTTGAAGCGCGTAAACCGAAAGAGCCTGCAATTTTGGCGGAAATTTCCGGTATTGTGTCCTTCGGTAAAGAAACCAAGGGTAAACGTCGTCTATTAATTACGCCGGCGGAAGGCGAAGTGTACGAAGAAATGATTCCGAAATGGCGTCAGCTCAACGTATTCGAAGGCGAGATGGTAGAACGCGGCGATTTGATCTCCGACGGTGCGGAAACACCGCATGATATTCTGCGTTTACGCGGCGTACATGCCGTTACCGATTATATCGTGAACGAAGTACAAGAAGTTTACCGCTTACAAGGGGTAAAAATTAACGATAAACATATCGAAGTGATCGTTCGTCAGATGTTGCGTAAAGCCATTATTACCAAAGCTTATGATTCCGAGTTCTTGGAAGGCGAGCAAGTGGAGGTGGCGCGCGTGAAAATCGTCAACCGTAAACGTGAAGCGGAAGGCAAACCGTTGGTGGAATTCGAGCGTGAATTGTTGGGTATTACCAAAGCCTCCTTGGCGACGGAGTCCTTCATTTCGGCGGCATCGTTCCAAGAAACCACGAGAGTGCTTACCGAAGCGGCGGTGGCGGGTAAACGCGACGAATTACGCGGCTTGAAAGAAAACGTCATTGTCGGTCGTCTGATTCCGGCGGGTACCGGTTTTGCATATCATCAAAACCGTGTGAAAAACCGTAACAGCGGATTTATTCCGATGGAAAGCGAAGAAGTGAAATTCTCTGCGGCGGATGAAGCGGAGATTGAAGCGGAATTCAATATTATTGCGGAAGATCCGACAGCCAGTTTGGTTGAAATGCTGAATATGGCGGATGATGAATAAATCTGCGTTTAGATAGCCGAAAGCCCTTGTCGAAAGATAAGGGCTTTTTGTTTACAGCTGAAAAACAGCGAAAAAAACGACCGCACTTTTATAGGCGGTCAGCACAAAATTAATGCAATTTCAGTGACGGTTTGATAAAGCTGTTTAATTTACCGATCAGAATAATCAAGCCGGTTTTAAAGCAGCCGTGTAATTTCTGTTGGTGTAAACGGTAAAGGGAAATATAAGCCAAACGAGCAAATTTGCCTTCGATTGTCATGGAGCTGTGTTTACCGGTGCTGATGTTGCCCAACGCGGTGAATTTGGATAAAGAAACCAATGAGCCTTTATCGCTATACACGAACGCTCTCAGAGGCTTGTTATCGAACAACGCCACGATATTTTTACCGCAGGTCGTTGCCATTTGGTTGGCGGATTGCGCCCGCGGCGGCACCTGTTTGCCGTCGGCTTGTAGTAAAAACGCGCAGTCACCGATTGCAAAAATACTGTCGTCCAATGTGGTTTGCAGAGTGTTTTTAACACACAGCTGATTGGTGCGATTGGTTTCCAAACCGTCAAATTGTTTGGTGATCGAAGAAGTTCTGACGCCGGCCGCCCAAACGATCAAATCGGCATCGATGGTTTCGTCGGATTTTGTCACCAATTGATTGGCTTTCACTTCTACAATCATGGTTTCGGTTTTTATATTCACGCCTAATTCCGTTAATTCATGAGCGACGGAAGATGACAGGCGTTCGGGTAATGCCGGAAGCAGACGGGCTCCCGCTTCCACTAACGTTACTTGCAAGCAACTGCTGTCGATTTTACCGTAACCGTAAGAAGAGATATTTTGCGCTACATGGTAGAGTTCGGCGGATAATTCCACACCGGTAGCGCCGCCGCCGACAATAGCAATGTTTACTTTACCTTCCTGTACCAGTTTTTGTTTGCTGTCGTCTTCACCAATCTCCGCCAGCGCATTGTTTTCAGCGAATTTCAAAAAGAGCTCCAGCATTTTATGATGGAAGTGCAACGCTTGTTCCGGGCTGTCAAGGAAAATACAGTGTTCCGCCGCGCCTTTGGTATTGAAATCGTTGGATTTACTGCCGATGGCAAGTACCAAATAATCATAAGGAATGCGGCGGGCAATCACAATCATATCGCCTTCTTCACCGTAAATCGGCGCCAGTTCGATATACTTTTGTTCGCGATTAATGCGGACAATCGCTCCCAGTTCAAAATGGAAACCGTGGTGGCGGGCATGGGCGCGATAACTGACCGCATCGGTTCCGGCATCCAACGCGCCGGTTGCCACTTCATGCAACAACGGTTTCCATAAATGAGTTTGGTTACGATCGACTAAAACCACATTCGCGCGCTTTTGACGACCCAGTTTATTGCCCAAAAAAGTAGCGAGCTCAAGCCCGCCGGCACCGCCGCCGACAATAACAATGTTTTTCATATTTTGATCCTTAAATTTAACAAATTTTACAAAGCTGAAACGATTATAGCTGATATTTTGAGCAAAAGGCAGTGTTATAGTGAATTAATTTGCGCTCGATAGTGCAGATTAAACGAAATAAAACAATGAAAAAATAATGAAAAAAATGACCGCACTTTAATGTTCAAAATAAAGTGCGGTCGTTTTGCAGGGTATTTTCCGTGTGAATTCAAACGGATATAACGAATTTTTAGTTACAAGAGGATATATTCAAGTTGTTCAATACCCAAATAATGTCGTGCCAGCTCTTCGGTGATTGCTCTGTGACTGAGTGCCGTCGGGCTTTCCGCCATAATGAGGCGACTGACCGGCATATCGGACAAACCGAGCAGGCGACGGTAATTTAACGCGCTTTGTAACGGCGGCAGACTCGGATTAAACGCCGCATTTTCGATATAGCGTCCGCTGATGATTTGTGAGCCGATCTGTAACGCAACGCCGCTGAAAGCTTGACTGTAAGGCGCGTGGGACGAACGGGCGGCGGTGACGGCAGCCTGTACCAATTCGTCTTTTTGCGAGGCAACGGGCTGTGTTTGCGGCAGGTCGAATAAAGCGTATTTAATGTCTAAATCTTTCGGACCGAAGGAATCGGGCAAATAGCTGTGCAGCGGGTTATTTTGGCTGTGCGGTAAGTGGATTTTTAAACTGTCCGCCGTATTCAATTCGTTCATAAACTGGCGGCAATGTCCGCACGGTGTGGCATTGACCGCAATGTCGCTGATCGCCGATTCTCCCGCCAGCCAAGCGTGGGCGATGGCGCTTTGTTCCGCGTGTACGGTTTGTTGAATGGCAACGGCGGCAAATTCCTGATTGGCACCGAAATAAAAAGTTCCGGATTTACCGATAGCTACGGCACCCACATAAAAATGGGAAATCGGCGTAAGGGCGTAACAGGCGGCAAGGGATACGCAATGTAAAGCAAGTTGTGCGGGCGTGAGTGAAAACTGCGCGCAGCATTGCGCAACAAATGCGGCATCGAGCTGAGCTTTGTAGTCTTGCCGTTTGAGGTATTCAAATATCTGATCAATGATCGGGCAGCTTTGTTCTACGGTGCATTGTATTAAATGTTCTTTAATTGCGGATAATGTCGACATTTTCTTCTCCTTTTTGCGTTAAGAGACAACCTGTTTTAGATACACAAAACTCGCTTAAAAATGACCGCACTTTTAAACTTATACTCGAGAAGTGCGGTCGGAAAAAACGTCGTTTTAAGATGGAAAACGGCGTTTAGTAACGCTTTTTAAACGGTTTATGCGCATTGCGTTGATGGGGTACGGCGGTGCGTTTAACCCGTTGCGGTTTCGGTAAATCGGACAATAGTGAATTCGGATCGTACTGGCTGACGGGAATGCTGTGTCCGATATATTGTTCGATTGCGGGCAGATTCATGGCGTATTCCTCGCAGGCAAAACTGATGGACACTCCGCTTTCACCCGCTCGTCCGGTGCGCCCGATACGATGCACATAATCTTCGCAATCGTCGGGTAAATCATAATTGAACACATGCGTAACATCGGCGATATGCAATCCGCGCGCAGCGACATCCGTCGCCACTAAAATATCCAAATCACCGTCGGTAAACTGTTTCAACAGCGCAAGGCGTTTTTTCTGCGCCACATCGCCGGTCAGCAAGCCGACGCGGTGACCGTCCGCCGCTAGATAGCCCCAAATTTGTTCGCATTTGTGTTTGGTGTTGGCGAAAATAATGCAGCGTTCCGGCCATTCTTCTTCCAACAAAGTCATTAAGAGTGCCATTTTGTCTTGATTTGACGGGTAAAACAGCTCTTCTTTGATACGATGTCCGGTTTTTTGCAAGGGCTCGATTTCGATATATTCCGGATCGTTCATATCTTCAAACGCCAATTCGCGCACTTTATAAGATAAAGTAGCGGAAAATAACAGGGTCAAACGTTCCTGTGGCGGCGGGCATTTGCGCAACAGGTAACGAATATCTTTAATAAATCCCAGATCAAACATACGATCCGCTTCGTCCAATACGGCGACCTGAATATGACTTAGGCGGATAATGCCTTGTTTAACGTAGTCGATTACCCGTCCAGTGGTGCCGATCAGAATATCCACGCCGTCTTCGATGGCTTTTAACTGCTTATCGTAGCCGTCGCCGCCGTAAGCAAGGGCGGTTTTTAAGCCCGTACTTTTCACTAATAATTCGGCGTCTTTCGCAATTTGCACCGCCAACTCGCGGGTCGGAGCCAAAATTAGCGCGCGCGGTTGGGTATAAGAAACTTGTTCTTCCGTTTGTCGTTCCAGCAAATGATGAAAAGTGGCGGTTAAAAACGCCATAGTTTTACCCGTACCGGTTTGCGCTTGACCGGCGACATCCCGACCGGCTAAAGTGACGGGCAGGGAAAGCGCCTGAATCGGCGTACAATATTCAAAACCTTTGCTTGCCAGGGCGGACAAAATCTTAGGATTGAGCGGCAAATCGGCAAAACGCTGCGAGCTTAAATGATTATTTTGCATAATAAGAATTCGTTTAATAAAAAAATTTTACTAAGAATAGCATGAAGTGAAAAAATCCCCAAAATTAACCGCACTTTTACGATAATTTTTCACCAAAAGCTAGACAGAATGCGGATTTAGTGGTAACTTTACGCCCATTCAACATAACCGTTCAGCGGCAATTCAACGATTCATTTAATCCAATCAATTAATAAAATTCCAAAATTATTATGCATTTAACAGAACTTAAAAATCGACCTGTATCGGAGTTAGTCGAGCTTGGTGAAAACCAAATGGGGTTAGAAAATTTGGCGCGTTTACGCAAACAGGATATTGTGTTTGCGATTTTAAAGCAACACGCCAAAAGCGGTGAAGATATTTTCGGCGGCGGTGTGCTGGAAATTCTGCCGGACGGTTTCGGATTTCTGCGTTCGGCGGACAGTTCGTATTTAGCCGGTCCCGATGATATTTATGTGTCGCCGAGCCAAATCCGCCGTTTTAATTTGCAAACCGGGGATAAAATAGAAGGTAAAATTCGCCCGCCGAAAGAAGGCGAACGTTATTTTGCTTTGCTTAAAGTTGATCAAGTCAATGATGACAAACCCGAAGTTTCCCGCAGCAAAATTCTTTTTGAAAACCTTACTCCTCTTCACGCCAATTCCCGTTTAAAAATGGAACGCGGCAACGGTTCTACGGAAGATTTAACCGCCCGTATTTTAGATTTGGCTTCGCCAATCGGTAAAGGTCAGCGCGGTTTGATCGTCGCACCGCCGAAAGCGGGTAAAACCATGTTGTTGCAAAATATTGCGCAAAGCATTACGCATAATTATCCGGAATGCGAGCTGATCGTGTTGCTGATTGACGAACGCCCGGAAGAGGTGACGGAAATGCAACGTTCGGTAAAAGGCGAAGTGATTGCTTCCACGTTCGACGAACCGGCAACCCGTCACGTTCAAGTAGCGGAAATGGTGATTGAAAAAGCCAAACGTTCCGTCGAACATAAAAAAGACGTGGTGATTCTGCTTGATAGTATCACTCGTTTGGCACGTGCCTATAACACCGTCACACCGGCTTCCGGTAAGATTTTATCCGGTGGTGTGGATGCCAATGCCTTGCATCGTCCGAAACGCTTTTTCGGTGCGGCGCGTAACGTAGAAGAAGGCGGCAGCTTGACCATTATCGCCACCGCGTTGGTGGATACCGGCTCCAAAATGGATGAGGTTATCTTCGAGGAATTTAAGGGTACCGGTAATATGGAATTGCATCTTTCCCGTAAAATTGCGGAAAAACGCGTCTTCCCGGCTATTGATTTCAACCGTTCCGGTACGCGTAAAGAAGACTTGCTCACTACGCCGGACGAACTGCAAAAAATGTGGATCCTGCGTAAAATTCTTAATCCTATGGGTGAAGTGGAAGCCATGGAATTCTTAATCGACAAACTGATGATGGCAAAAACCAACGAAGAATTCTTTGAAGTGATGAAACGCTCTTAGTTTTCCGGCAAATGATAAAAGCACGTTAATTAACGTGCTTTTTTGTTATGTAGCTTAATATTCTTATGTTATGGGTGAGTGCGGCATTGAAACCAGCTTTCCAAAATGAGGCAGGCGGAAATGCCGTCCACTTTGCTTTTATTCAGCGCTTTGTAACCGCCGCGACTGAAAATTTCGGCGCGTGCTTCGGTGGTGGTAAGGCGTTCGTCTTGTAATTCAACGGGCAGTCCGAATCTGCCGTGTAAACGGTTGGCGAATTTTTTTGCACGTAGGGTGAGATCTTGTTCCGTACCGTCCATATTCAACGGTAAACCGACTACCAATAATGCGGGTTTCCATTCGGTGAGGCATTTTTCGATTTGTTCCCAATTCGGAATGCCGTCTTGCGCTTTAAAGGCAGGCAATGCCTGTGCGGTGCCGGTGATACTTTGTCCCACCGCACAGCCGATGCTTTTCGTGCCGAAATCAAACGCGAGAACCGTAATGCCCATCAGCAATGCCCTGCTTGTGCGGCAAAATTATGAGACTGAATGCCTAACAGCTGATTAGCAGCCAGCCAACGTTCTTCATAAGGCACGTCAAATAAAATACGTTCATTGGCAGGCACCACCAACCACGAATTCTCTGCGATTTCGTTTTCCAGTTGTTGCGGCGACCAGCTGGCACAACCCAAAGCAACCAGATATTTTTCCGGAGCAAGTGCGGTGCCGAAACTTTCGATAATATCGGAAGAAGTAGTCAAACGCAGATTATCCGTGACTTTATAACTGTGTTGGAAAGGCTGTGCCGTTTCCGTATGCAGGATAAAGCCGCGTTCCACATTGACCGGACCACCGGCGAGTACCAGTTCGTTCGGGTAGGTGCGGTGATCCGCCATCATAAAATTCATTTTTGCCATCAGTTCGGCAATGCTTAAATCCGTCGGATGCGTCAGCACCAAGCCCATTGAACCCTGTTCGTTGTGTTCGCATATATAAATTACCGAGCGTTGAAAATAACTGTCTTCAAGCTGCGGCATAGCAATTAAAAAATGATCCTGTAGTTCCATATTACTTTCCTGAATTGATAATGAGTTAAAAGCGGTGACTATAAATCACCGAAACAAATTTGTAATGCCGTAATCGCCGTTAAAGCGGCGGTTTCCGTGCGTAAAATGCGTTTACCCAATAAAATTTCGGTAAATCCGTATTGTTCCGTCAGTTGAATTTCCTGCGGCGACAAACCGCCTTCGGAACCGATTAGTAAGCGCACGCCCGCCGACGGAATTTGCGGTAGAGTACGAATGGAATATTGCGCGCGCGGGTGCAGATTGAGTTTCAGCATATCGTCTTGTTCCGCACACCAATCCTGTAGTTTCATTAACGGGCGGATTTGCGGAATTATATTGCGTCCGCATTGTTCACAGGCGGCAATGGCGATTTTTTGCCATTGTTGGATTTTTTTCTCCATCCGTTCCGCTTCCAATTTTACGCCGCAGCGTTCCGACCATAAAGGCGTGATTACTTTCACCCCCAATTCGACGGATTTCTGAATGGTAAATTCCATTCGTTCGCCGCGTGAAATCACTTGTCCGAGGTGAATGTTTAAGTTGCTTTCGCGATCGTCCGCTTTACAATCAAGAATTTCCGCTTCGACGGATTTTTTGCTTACCTGTGTGATCCGTGCAGAATAAATATGGTTGCTGCCGTCGAATAATTCAAGTAGTTCGCCCGCTTGCATACGCAAAACCCGCCCGATATGATTGGCGCCGTCTTCGCTGAGTCGGCAGAAACGAACGTCGGTTAAGGGCTCGGGATGATAGATTCGGGGAATTCGCATAGTTTTACTTCATCAATTAATCATGTTTTTATCATAACAGAAACGCAGATAAAAACACGCTGAATTTCGACCGCACTTTTGAGGAAAACAGCTTATGATCGAATAAAATATAGGCGTAAATGATCGTATGCCCGGTTGAAGAAAAAGGCGCTCTTTCAGTGACATTATTTACCTTTCTGTACCCAATATTTAAACGGCGGTTGTTCCGTTTCGCTTTTCAGCAGAGTATGATCCATAAATTGACAAAATCCGGGGATGTCACGGGTGGTGGCGGGATCGTCGGCGATAATCAATAAGATCTCACCGTCTTGCATATGACGGATTTGTTTGCGCACCAACATCACCGGCTCCGGGCAACGTAACCCGGACGCATCTAAGGTTTGATAAGAAGTAATTTCGTTCATTGTGTTATACTTTTTAACGCTAGAATAAGCGCATATAATAACGCCCTAATAAACGGCGGTCAAAATGAAAGAAATCTTACAATGGAATATTTAATCCCGAAAAGTGCGGTCGTTTTTGAGGAAGAAATCAAAAAAAGCCGCTTTATTACCTATTTGCAACATACGGAAGGATTAGCGGCGGCAAAAGCCTTTTGGCAAGAAATCAAAGCGTTGCATCCCGACGCGCGTCACCATTGCTGGGCGGCGGTGGCGGCGCAACCGCATAATTCGCAAGCGCTGGGATTTTCCGATGACGGCGAGCCGGCAGGTACGGCGGGAAAACCGATGTTAAATGCGTTATTAGGCAGTCAAATCGGTGAAGTCAGCGCCGTGACGGTGCGTTATTATGGCGGCATTTTATTAGGCACCGGCGGATTGGTGCGCGCTTATGGCAACGGGGTGCAACAAGCGTTGAAATTACTGGAAACCGAACTGAAAATAGAGCGCAAAAATTATGCGCTCAGTTGCGAATACGGACAGATCAACCTGTTGCAAATGTTGTGCGAAAAATATGACGTACAGATCAATCGGCAGGATTTTCAAACCTCGGTGCAGTTTGAGTTAGGTATAAGTGATGATAAACTAACGCTATTTTCACAGGAATTAAGCGAACGTTCGGCGGGACAACTCCGCCTGACAGCGATTGAATAAGAGAGAACCGGTGCATATTTTATCCATTATTCGCATTGTCGGTATTTTAGTCATGTGTTTTTCGATTACGATGTTGGCGCCTGCTTTTATCGCATTGATTTATGGCGACGGCGGCGGTCGGGCGTTTATCGAGAGTTTCGTTATTAGTGCGACTGCCGGCGCTTTATTGTGGTGGTTTTGTCGCGGGCATAAGCAGGAATTACGTTCACGCGAAGGTTTCTTGATCGTCGTTGCTTTTTGGGTTGTGTTGGGGAGTCTCGGGGCAATTCCTTTTATGCTGTTTGAACATCCCGATTTAACTTTGTCTTCCGCATTTTTTGAATCTTTTTCCGGTTTGACAACGACGGGAGCGACCACTATTGTCGGCTTGGATAACCTGCCGAAGGCCATTTTATTTTACCGTCAGTTTTTGCAATGGCTCGGCGGCATGGGAATCATCGTGCTTGCCGTTGCGATTATTCCGTTATTGGGGATCGGTGGAATGTCGCTCTATCGCGCTGAAATGTCCGGACCGATGAAAGAGCAAAAAATGCGTCCGCGCATTGCGGAAACAGCAAAAATTTTGTGGTTTATTTACGCCTCGCTCACGCTATGTTGCGCCGTTGCCTATTATTTAGCCGGAATGTCTTTTTTTGATGCAATAAGCCATAGTTTTTCAACAGTTTCCATCGGCGGCTTTTCCACCCATGATGCCAGCATAGGCTATTTTAACGACTCGACGATTAATTTAATCACCGTGTTGTTTTTGCTAATTTCAGCTTGTAACTTTGCCTTGCACTTCCGCGCTTTTTCGGAGATAGGCAAAGGAAATTTATTCAAAATTTATAGCCGCGATCAAGAATTTCGTTTCTTTATCGGTATTCAGTTTTCCCTGATTTTAATTTGTTTTTTAACGTTATTCGTTCACCGTTATTCCGGTAACGTTTGGCAGGATCTGGAGCAGTCGATTTTCCAAGCGGTATCCGTTTCAACGACAACGGGCTATACCACTTCAAACTTTGCCCAATGGCCTTCTTTTCTTCCGATGTTATTGATTATTTCCTCTTTCGTCGGCGGTTGCGCAGGTTCGACCGGCGGCGGTTTGAAAGTAGTACGGATCTTAGTATTGTATTTACAAGGCAAGCGGGAATTGAAAAGAGCGATTCATCCTAACTTGGTTTATCCGGTGAAGCTGGGTTCTCAAATTTTGCCGGATCGTGTCGTGGAAGGCATTTGGGCGTTTTTTTCCGCCTATTTACTGGTTTTTACGATTTGTTTGCTTGGGGTTATCGCTTGCGGTGTGGACACCTTTGATGCGCTCAATGCGGTTATTGCCTGCTTAAATAATGTCGGACCCGCATTAGGTTCGGTCAGCAGTAATTTTGTCGGCATTCCCGATAGTGCCAAATGGATTTTAACCATTGCGATGGTATGCGGACGTTTGGAAATTTTTTCATTATTAGTATTATTCAGCCCGGCGTTTTGGAAAGCCTAATCAGATGAAAACATTAATTTTATATTCGACCCGTGACGGTCAGACGAAAAAAATTGCCGATTTTATCGCAGTGCGATTAAACGGCGATGTAGCGGTACATTCTATAACGGATTTCCATGCGGATTTAGCACCGTTCGATAATATTATTATTGGTGCCTCAATTCGTTACGGACATTTTGATAAACATCTCTATAAAACTATCGAAAAATCGACCGCACTTTTAAATGAGAAACATACGGCATTTTTCGGTGTCAATCTGACCGCCCGTAAAGCGGGAAAAGATACGGCGGAAACCAATGTTTACGTGCGTAAATTTTTACAGCGCATCACTTGGAAACCTAAACTTGCGGATGTATTTGCCGGTGCGTTGCTGTATCCGCGTTATTCGTGGTTTGATCGAGTGATGATTCAATTTATTATGAAAATTACCG
>JBHBXR010000223.1:0-4030 GCA_041795785.1 Mesocricetibacter sp. | reverse complement strand
TCTTTTTTCTCATAACCGGTTTTTTATTTATCAATAAATTGCGCGACAGTAACTTAAATTGGAAAAAATTATACTTTTCACGAATTAAACGGATTTTTCCTTTATATGTTTCCGTATTTCTTTTAGTTACCGTCATCACTTTTTTCATGACAACTGACTCTTATCATTTTGCCGATTTTCTCACTTATTTAAAAAATTGGCTTAGATTTAAAGGCGCAACACTGGGGGGGATTTGATAGCAGTCGAGTAATTGCTTACGTTCAATGGACATTGCTATACGAATGGGGATTTTATTTCCTTTTACCTATTATTTATATTATTTGGCATCGAAAACTGATTAGACCGTTTCCGTTATGGCTAATTTTAGTTTTTCTAGCGGCTTATTATATTTTGCGAAATTCTCACTTAAAATTATATTATTTATTTGTATTGGCTATTCCAGCTGTTATTTTTGCATCGCAAATTTCATCCTTTATTTCTAAAAAACCGAAAATAACTCATTGCCTCGTCCTCACCGTCACGCTAATTAATTTATTTTTGACCGATGGTTATTCAACATTACAAATGTGTTTAACTGCATTTATTTTTGCGTTTATCGCAAACGGTTATAGTTATTTCGGCATATTGAATAATCTCAATTTTAAAAAATTAGGTGAAATCAGCTTTAGTATTTATTTGACACACGGAATTGTGCTTTATTTAGCCTTTACAATATTCCATATCTACGATTTCTCACAACAGAATTTATTACACTATATTTTTTATTTTCCGTTGATTTTTATCTTCGTTATACTTTGTTCGCTAATCACTTATCACTTTATTGAAAAGCCGTTTCTTTACAGCAAGAAAAGCAATAAATAGCATCGACAGAACCGGGAAATATCGTTGAAACGAAAAAGTGCGGTCAAAAAACGCTGAATTTTTTGACCGCACTTTTATTCCCCAATCAAGTTATCAATAACCGTCTTCCTGCATATTCGGCAAAAACACTTTCTTTTGAATACGGCGTACCTGTGTTTTGATCGTGCCGTCAGGATGCAGTTCGATTTCGCGCCAACCCGGCTGCAACGTATCCAATGTGAACACATTGTGTGCCGGTCTGAATTGCACACAGGTTGAAGGCGTTGCCATAACTTGATAACCGTTCCATTCATCATCCACTTGCTGATGAATATGCCCGTATAAAATGCCTTTCACGTTTTTAAACGGCGACAAAACATAAGCCAAATCATGTGCATTACGCAGATTATGTTGATCCAACCATGCGGAATGAGTCGAAAGAATATGATGATGCAACACAATTAAGGAATAACGCTGCGGATTATCCTTTAATTTGGCTTCCAGCCAGTCAATTTGATACTGCCCCAAATGACCGTAAGAAACACCGAATACTTGGCTGTCGAGCATTAAAATCTGCCAATGATCGCCGACTAAAATATGTTTTTTAGGATTCACATTACCGTTAGCCTGATTCAGAATATCAAACATTTTCGGTTGAAAATCATGATTACCCGGAATCCAAAATACGGTTTTACCTAATTTTTTAACGCTTTCGCAAAAGCGCAGATAGCCTTCATCGCTGCTATCCTGAACCAAATCCCCGGTAGCAAGCACAAATTCATAGTCAAAATCCGTTTGCTGAATTTCGCTTAATACTTGATTAAAACTGGCTTGCGTATTAATTCCCAATAATTCGCCTTTTTCATTTTTAAACAAGTGGGGATCCGTCACCTGAACAAAGCGGACAACATCACGCCCGCTTCCATACACAAACGTATTAATCACAGTGAACCCCTAAAATAATATCCAAATATTAAAAACTGATACAACCTTATACTGTTATAAAAAAATTGCATCAGGAAAAATATAAATTTGTTACGAAGATCATATTTTTATGCCATCTTTTTGTTAAAAATAAAACATAGATCACATTTTTAGTTTAACCATTCAGCACGCAATTTTTGATAATTTAACTGTAACCACTGCAATCCCAACACCGCAATGCTGTTGTCAATTTTGCCTTCGCATAACCATTGATAGGCGGTTTCGCGATCAACGACGTGTACTTTAATATCTTCGTGTTCATCCGCCAAACCGTGTAATCCCTGCGCTTGAGAACTATCCACTTTGCCGGCAAACAAATGGATGCGTTCCAACACGCCGCCCGGACTATCCCATACGCTCAGTGCATGGGTTAAATTTTCCACCTGTACGCCGGCTTCTTCTTCGCTTTCGCGTAAAGCGACATTTTCCGGCGTTTCGCCTTCTTCCACCATACCGGCGATTAACTCAAGCAACCACGGAGAACTTGATAAACGCGGATCATAAGCGCCGATTCTGACCTGCTCCACTAAAATCACCGCATCCGCATTCGGATCATAGGCTATCACCGCCGAAGCGGCGCCTTTAATCAGTAATTCGCGGCTTACCACACCGCTGACACCGCCGGCAAATAATTTATGACGAAACTGAATACGTTTTAATTTAAAAAAACCGGAATAAAGCAATTCTTCGTTTAAGATTTCGATATCTTGTTGAGTAAAGGAATGTACCGCTGACATAATTAAATTCTCGCTATGCTGAAAGATTACAGCAACTTAGAATACTCTAATGAATTAAAAACAAAATATAATTTTTATAACTTCTTTTGAAAATTTGAACTGCGTCACAAATTTGTTTAATGAACGGTTATTCATTAAACAAATTAAAGAAGGTTAAACAGAGAGATTAACTTTTTTTCAGGCGTTCCGAACTCACCACAAACAGTGCAAGCACCATTAGCAAAATCGAACCTGAAAACAGCATGGTGTGCATGGCGTTGGAGTGCTCTACAATGATTAAACGCACCATCGCCGTAATGCCGATATAGATGAAATAGCGTAACGGAAAGTGATAGTTGGTTTTGAAATATTTCACAATCAACGCCAAAAACTCAAAATAAAGAAAATAAACCACGATTTTCTCTACTAAAAGATAAGACTGCTCTTTCGTTTCGTTGAATAACACCAAAAATAATTCGTAGGTTTCTTTTGCCAAAAAGATCACTAAGATTACCGCCAAAAGTAACAGCGAAATATTTAATACCCATTGCAATAAACCCGAAATGGTTTTACCGAAACGATCGTGATGTTCTTCTAAGCTTTTTCTTTCCATAATATCCTTAAAAATTAACCGAATAATTGACCGCACTTTTTATCTGATAAGGCTGTAACCGCCCGTCGTTCCAAGCAAAACAGCGAGCGTCGCATAATTGCTTATCCGCCGCAAACACCGCCAAATAAAACGGCAGTTCATCGGTAAACCACAATCCGCCTTGCGGACAATAAGCGGACGCCAACAAATTGAGCTGCGGATTATGACGAACTTCGCTTAGTTTGACAATCCCCACGCCTTGTGATTTTAAAACGGCTTCGCGTAAGCACCAAATGCGATAAAAAGCAGTGGCGGAATCGGCTTGTCGTGCGAACCAATCCTGTTCCTGAGTGGAGGCGAAATATTGCAAAAGCGCAGGAAAATTACGTTGTTTACGCGGCGATTCGATATCAATTCCCACCGCACTTTTATCTCTTGAGACATTCAGCACCACTGCCACCCAATCGCCCGAATGGCTGATATTAAAATCAATATGTTCAACGGGAAACTGCGGGCGCCCGCTTGCCGTACGGTAAATTTGCGCTAAAAGTGCGGGCGGAATTTGCGCCGTTTTACACAGTTCCCATAGCAAAAAATGCGCCACCCAACGACTGCGATGACGTTTTTGCACACGTTCGTTTTCATTCGGCGTACGCAACAACGACTCGGTTAATAAATTCGACGGAATCCGTTCGACAGGATAATCCTGCCGAATATTGCCCCACGCGATCAATGTTGTCATTTTTCTCCTCAATATTCGGCGCAAAAGAAAAGCCGGAATGTATCCGGCTTTGGATTATACGAAAAAACGATTATTGCTGCATTTGTTTCAATGCTTCAATACCTTGTTTGCAGCCTTGTTCCTGCGCGTCCATCGGCATTTGTTTCATTTGCGCTT
>JBHBXR010000222.1:0-4176 GCA_041795785.1 Mesocricetibacter sp. | reverse complement strand
TTAGCAAGACCTGCACCGATACTTTGAGCCACTTCCATGACGGAAACGGGGTTGTCGAATTGGCGTTGTGAGCCATCAGGTAAAGTAATAATTGGCATTGTTAATCCTTATACAGTGGTAACCCATACGAAAGGTTACTTGCGGTTAAAATAAATAAAAAAATAACCGCACTTTTTCTCTCATCCCCACAATGGACGAAAAAAAGTGCGGTCGGATTTTAGCACGTTTTTTAATATTGGGAAACGGCTAGTCTAAGCCGTCCGTATTTTGATTTAATGAATAAGGTAAAAATAAAACAATATTCGTGAAAGCCGTAATGACACCAAGTATTCCAAGTGGAATAAAATAGATTATAAAATTTATTAAGTCAATTGCTTCTCTCAATAACAATAAGCAACCAAATAACGTTATTATGATAAATATCATATGCAAACAAAGGACAGGATATACGTTATCCTGAGTATATTTTTTAGCACTACAGCACAACGCAACTAAAAATGCTGAAATGACTTTTATACCGATAATCGACCATTTTATTTCTTCGGGAAACCATAAAGCTAAAGGTAAAGCGAATAATAAACCGACAAAGGTAAAACCTAAAATAACGTTGACATAAGGATATTTATTTTCCATTGCTACTCCTAATAAAGTGCGGTTGATTTTTTAATCGTTTTATCGTTATTCTTTGATTTCAATATCCGTATTGAACTTGAGGTTATGCTTAGGAATAAAAAGCGTTCCCGGTCCACCCAATCCCGGAGAGTTTGCATAAATACCTACATTTATTTTGCCCGGTTTAGTCGGTATGCCTTCGATCACCACGCCTTCTCAGTGACACCAATCTGCATTGTCATTGAGATAACGTTTTAATGGGCGAATAGTTAATCCCGATTGTTCTGTTATATGCAAATCACAGAGCAATGCCCCGTCATAATCCAAGCCTATTTTCACATAATAAGGCTCGCCGACTTTTCCGTTCGGCAATGTTTCGGGATTAACATCAATATTAAAGGTGAGATAAGCACAGCCTTGTAATAATAACAAGGCTGATAACAATATCTTTTTTTCATCAAACCGCGCGATCGGTATAAAGTTCAACTTTGCTTAATTCTGCCATTTTCGCCACATAATCGGCGACATTCGGCGGAAGTTGCAATCCTTGCACGCAAGTTAAATTACGCAACATTGGGAATAACAGAATATCTTCCAAAGATAATTGACCGTTTGCCGCTTCGGCATTCACAATTAATTTATCCAGTTCCGCTAAATCGGGAGTAAGCAGCGCCAAATATTGCGCGCTGTTTGCCAAATTTTCGGCGAAATCGCCGATGCTTTCCGTTTTCTTTTTAACAAAATAATCCACCGCACTTTGCGTCGCGTATTCCGCCAAACCCAATTTAACAAAACGCGGAAGTAATAAGTGATTGTAATAAGCGCCGACTTTTTTAATCCAATCGTTAATTTCAGGTCGCACATTGTCGGAAAGCAGTTTCTCACCGTAAGTTTCATCGACATATTTCACAATATCCAAACTTTCCGGCATGGCTTCGCCGTTTTCTTTAATCAGTATCGGCACGACTTTTTTGCCGACTAAGCCGACGGGAGTCGCTTCGTCGTCATTGAGTAACGTAATTTTTTCAAATGCGAGATTTTTCAAGCCGAAAATCATTCTGGCGCGCACGCAAAACGGGCAATGATCATAAACGTAAAGTTTCATTTTTAGCTCCTTTTTAACTGTAAATTTCACCTCACTCTACTCTAATTTCCCCTTTTATTTCAAGAAATTTCAAAAATTTGACCTAGGTCACAGATTCTTAATGAAATTCCCTTTATTATCAAGTTAATGCTTAGTTAGGTCAAAAGGGGGCTATTATGTGGAAATCGGTTTCTCAAGTATTGGCAGATCAATTCGGTGCTTATTATCACATCAAAGAGAAAAATAAGGTTCACACCGGCGAAATGCACGAAGCGTGGCTGATTGATGACGGTATTCAGCCGGTATTCATCAAGGTGAATGAGAAATCCTATCGCTCAATGTTCCGTGCCGAAGCAGATCAACTGGGGATATTGGCTAAAACCAATACGGTGAAAGTGCCGTTGGTTTACGGTGTGGGTTGTTCGCAAAGTCACAGTTTCCTGTTATTGGAAGCCTTGCCTATCGAACCTGTCACGGCGCAATCCATGGCGGAATTCGGTATCAAATTGGCACAACTGCATTTGCAGAGCGGACCGGCTCAATACGGTTTTGATTTTGACACTTGGCTTGGACCCGTTCACCAACCGAACGATTGGAAAACCAACTGGGCGACTTTCTTTGCCGAACACCGTATCGGTTGGCAATTACAGATTTGTAAGGAAAAAGGCTTGGATTTCGGCGATATTGAAGCGCTCACCGCCGTGATCGCCGCTAAATTAGCCAAACACAAACCGAAACCGTCGCTGCTGCACGGTAACCTTTGGATTGAAAATTGCGCGAATGTCAACGGCGAAGTCGCTACCTACGATCCAGCCTGCTATTGGGGCGATCATGAATGTGATTTAGCTTTCAGCGAACTATTCGAGCCGTTCCCGAAAGAATTCTATGAAAATTATCACCGCACTTTTCCGATTGACGAAGGCTATTTGGATCGCAAACCGATTTATCAGCTGTACTATTTGCTGAATTTCAGCCATCGCTTTAAAGGGCATTATGTGGATTTGGCAACTAAAATTTTACAAACAATTTTAGCGTCATAATTCGTTCCTTTTTATACCTAACAAAAAGCCGCTTAGTTCAATAAGCGGCTTTTACACATCAACGGGTTACTTTTCGATAAGGCTTAGAAACTCTTTACGGGTTTCCCGATCTTCCAAAAATACGCCGCCAAAAGCGGAAGTGACCGTATAACTGTTGGTATCTTTAATACCGCGGCATTTCACGCAGAAATGAGTTGCGCGCACATAAACCGCCACGTCTTCCGTTTCCAAAATCGTTTGAAACGCCAATAGAATTTGTTCCGTTAACCGCTCTTGCACTTGCGGACGCTGAGCGAAAAAGGAAACGACGCGATTAATTTTGGATAAACCGATAACCCATTTTTTCGGATAATACGCAACGGCAACTCTGCCGTCGATTGTTACAAAATGATGTTCGCAAGTGCTGGTTAAGGTCACATCGTTCACCAACACCATTTCGCTGACTTTCATTCGATTGGCGATATTGGTGATTTTAGGAAAATTGGCATAATCCAAGCCGCTGAAAATTTCATCCACAAACATTTTAGCCAAACGGTGCGGCGTTTCTTCGATACTGTCATCACGCAAATCCAAACCAATCAGCTCCAGCACTTCACGCATTCTGCCGGCAATCGCCGCTCGACGCTCATCTTTAGATTGAGTCAATTCAATCATCGGGGTTTCAATTCCCCGTTCTATTAATGCGTCCCGCACTTTGCGTGCTTCTGCCGAAATATCATTATTCATCAAAGGCTCCCTTAAATTTATCGGCGTATTCTATCAAACTCTAAAACAATAATAAAATGAGAATATTCGTTGGCTTATATGAAAAGTTTTAGTATAAAATGCCTGCTGTCAATTCAATCGAATAAAGGATTTCTATGATTTCTCTTGAACAAGCGTTGGAACAAATTCTGACTACTTTACCTTCCCCTTCAACACAACATTGTGAAACGCTCCCCCTGCAATCGGCGGCAAACCGTATTTGCGCGGAAGATGTGATTTCACCGATTAACGTGCCCTCTTTTGATAATTCGGCAATGGACGGCTATGCGGTGCGTTTGGCGGATTTGGAAAAGTCGTTGACATTAACCGTAGCGGGAAAATCTTTTGCCGGTAATCCGTTTAGCGGCGAATGGCCGGCGCAAAGTGCGGTCAGAATTATGACCGGTGCGATGATTCCGCCGGAAGCGGATGCGGTTATTATGCAAGAAGACGCGGTTATCAATGATGACGGCAGTGTTACTTTTTCTCAATTACCGAAAATGGGGCAAAATATCCGTCGTATCGGCGAAGATGTAAAACAAAGCGATGTCGTGTTAAAACGCGGTGCGGTATTGAACGCGGTATCCCTGCCGTTGCTTGCGTCTTTAGGTATTGAACGGGTCAGCGTCTATCCTCGTTTGAAAGTGGCGGTTTTATCCACCGGTGACGAATTAGTACCCGTCGGTCAACCGCTAC
>JBHBXR010000221.1:0-23368 GCA_041795785.1 Mesocricetibacter sp. | reverse complement strand
TGTTGCCGATGATGAAAACCACCGGCTATCCGGTAGATAAATCGGCGGGGTTAATCGGTACTGCGGGTATTATTGCGCCGATTATTCCGCCGTCAATTCCGTTTATCATTTTCGGCGTGGCAAGCGGCGTGTCTATCACCAAGCTGTTCTTAGCAGGCATCTTCCCGGGCATTTTAATGGGCGTCTGTTTGGCAGTACTGTGGTGGTGGCAGGCGAAGCGTTTGGATTTAATGACCTTTTCCAAAGCAACCCGTGAAGAACTCTGCATTTCCTTTAAAAACAGTATTTGGGCGTTGATGTTGCCGGTCATTATTATCGGCGGGTTCCGTTCCGGTATGTTTACGCCTACCGAAGCCGGTGCGGTGGCGGCTTTCTATGCCTTATTCGTTTCGTTGTTCGTTTATCGCGAATTAAAACTGAAAGATTTGTATCGCGTAGTCTTGGCAGCGGCGAAAACGACGGCGGTCGTGATGTTCTTGGTTGCGGCGGCAAACGTAACCGGTTGGTTGATCACCGTTGCCGAATTGCCGCAGGCAATGACCGAATTGTTAGAACCGTTAATCGACAGTCCGACAATGTTGTTAATCGTCATTATGATTGCGGTGTTTATTATCGGTATGGTGATGGATTTAACCCCGACCGTGTTAATCCTGACGCCGGTATTAATGCCGTTGGTGGAAGAAGCGGGAATCGATCCGGTATATTTCGGCGTGTTGTTTATCCTGAATACGTCTATCGGCTTAATTACTCCGCCGGTGGGCAACGTACTCAACGTGATTACCGGCGTCTCAAAATTGCCGTTTGAACAGGCGGCGAAAGGTATTTTACCTTATATGCTGATGATGGTGGTCTTATTATTCGCCTTTATCTTCGTGCCGTCGTTAATTACCGTGCCGCTCAGTTGGATGTCACCGTAAATTTACAATAAAACTGTCGCTATAACTCGGTTTATTGCGACAGTAAAAAACGTTTAATTTCAATATATTTATTCCAATAGGAGAAACAATATGAAACTTTTCAATCTGAAAACCTTAGCCGCATTAGTCGCAGGAATGGCGGTATTTGCCGGTAGCGCAAACGCTGCAACCGCTTTACGTTTCGGTTATGAAGCGCCGCGCAGCGATACGCAACATATCGCCGCGAAAAAATTCGATGAATTATTAAAAGAAAAAAGTAAGGGCGAACTCAAACTCAGTCTTTTCCCGGATAGCACCTTAGGTAATGCGCAAACCATGATCGGCGCGGTACGCGGAGGCACAATCGATTTGGAAATGTCCGGTTCGCCGAACTTCACCGGTTTGGAACCGAAATTAAACGTCATTGATATTCCGTTTATTTTTAAAGATCGTCAACACGTATATAAAGTATTGGACGGTGAAATCGGTCAAGGTCTGTTAAAAGATCTGGAAGCGCAAGGTTTGAAAGGGCTTGCTTTCTGGGATGTGGGTTTCCGTGCGTTTTCCAACTCCAAACATCCGGTCAACAAACCGGAAGACATTAAAGGGTTGAAAGTACGCACCAACCAAAACCCGATGTATATTCAAGCCTTCAGTCTGTTGGGCGGTAACCCTGTGCCAATGCCGTTATCCGAGCTTTATACCGCACTTGAAACCCGTGCGGTGGATGCGCAAGAACACCCAATCGGTATTTTCTGGTCGGTAAAACTTTATGAAGTGCAAAAACACTTGAGCTTAACCAATCACGGCTATACTCCGCTAATCGTGGTGATGAACAAAGCGAAATTCGACAGCTTCTCGCCTGAATTACAACAAGCGATTTTGGATTCGGCTAAAGAAGCGGGGCAATATCAACGTGATCTGAACGTACAAAACGAAAAAGACATCGTAGAAAAATTGCGTAAAGCCGGTATCGAAGTGATTGAGCAAGTGGATAATGCACCGTTCAAAGCGGTAATTGAAGCGGAGGTTCGTAAATCTTTCATCGAAAAACACGGTGACGATTTAGTGAAGAAAATTGATGCGTTAGCGCAATAATCCAAACGGTATCCTCAATAAACTTAGTATTAATGAAAGTGCGGTGTGATTTTTTTCTGTTTTAGAATCACACTGCCTACTTGATTTTAAAACAGTGAAAAAAACAACCGCACTTTGCCGTGTGACAGCAAGTACGGCTTGCGGGTTATATTCGTTACTCATTCCTCAAACGGAGGAAAAATGACTTCAAACACACAACCGATATTAAGTATGCAGCACATCATCAAACGCTTCGGCGGTAACGTCGCGGTGAATGATGTCAGTCTTGATATTCATAAAGGGGAAATCGTTGCTCTGCTGGGTGAAAACGGCGCGGGCAAATCCACTTTAATCAAAATCTTAGCCGGTATCTATCACAGTGACGGCGGTGAAATTTTATTCCACAATCAGAAAATTCAGTCTGCCCAATCCCTTTCTAACGACAATAAACAACCTATCGCGTTTATCCACCAAGATCTCGGTTTAATCGAATGGATGACCATTGCGGAGAATATGGCGTTCGTGATGGGTTTTCCGCGTCGTTTCGGTTTGATCGATTGGGCGAAAATCCGCGAGCAGGCGCAACAGGCATTGGATTATGTCGGGATTAAATTGTCTGCGGATACGCGGGTATTCGATCTCAGTCGTACGGAAAAAGCACTGCTTGCCATTGCCCGTGCGATTGCCGTGAATGCCGAAGTACTGATTTTAGACGAGCCGACCGCCTCTCTACCGGCAAGTGACGTAGAGCATCTGTTCGTCGTATTAAACCGTTTACGCGCGCAAGGCGTCGGAATGGTATATGTGACTCACCGCTTGGATGAAGTGATTGCCATATCCGATCGTATTTTAGTGATGCGCGACGGCTTCCCGGTGGCGGAAGGCGCAACCAAAGACTACGATGTTAAAGGCTTGGTGAAAGCCATTGTCGGCGAAGAAAGCCGTGGCAAACAACGCATTCCGTTGCCTGAAAACACGCCTGAAATCCTACGTTTGGATAACGTAGTAGTAGGCGATACCGGTCCGGTTTCCTTTAGTTTGCATAAAGGCGAAATGATTGCGTTAGCGGGTTTACGCGGCGCAGGGCAGGAAGAAATCGGTCGTCTGTTATTCGGGCTGCGCGATTTGGATCAAGGGTCGATTTATTTGGACAATAAACCTTATCTGGCGGAATCTCCGCAAGACGCTATTTATAAAGGCGTTTCTTTGGTTGCCGGCGATCGTACCCACGAAAGCGTGTTTATGACCAGAACCACAACCGAAAACCTGTTTATCAATCCGGTCTTAAGCGGTCATTCGCCGTTGAAATGGTATAAACGCCGTGACGAATGGAGCGAAAGCTGGTTCAAGTTCCAACTGTTCGATATTCGTCCGAAAAATCTGTTTATTGATGCCAGTGCGTTATCCGGCGGTAATCAACAAAAAATCGTGTTGGCGCGTTGGATGCACCTGAATACGCCGATCTTAATTTTGGAAGATCCGACCGCCGGCGTGGATGTCGGCGCGCGGGCGGAAATTTATGATTTGCTCAATAAGGCTCTCGGTGAAGGCATTGCCATTATCGTTATCTCCACAGATTTTGAAGAAATCGCCCATTTGTGTAATCGGGCGCTGGTATTCAACCGCGGCGATATTGCCGGTGAATTGAAAAACGAGCAGATCACTTTTGCCAACTTACTTGCATTGGCTTCGGATTCTCAATCTAAAGTCGCATAAAACGGATTCGGGGTGAGAATTTGCCAGTTCAAATCCCTTTGTTATTTTCTTCGGAGGCTTTATGGCTCAAACTAATATAAAATCGACCGCACTTGAACAACCCGTATCCATCGCCCGTGACGGATTTATGGCGTGGTTCACTCAAATGCTGACCCGTTACGGATTGCTTTGGCTGTGTGTGTTGTTGGTTATTGTTTTTTCTATTACCACGGATTCTTTTGCATCCATGCTGACTTTAAACGCCATTTTGGAAAGTAAATCCAAAATTGCTTTATTGGCATTGGCGGCGACAACAACCATGATCGTCGGTAAAATCGATTTAAACGTCGGTTTCGGTATCGTGTTATGGCACATTTTAGTCATAACGTTACAAGTACAATTCGGTTTTTCTTGGCCGATGGCGATTCTGATCGTATTGGTTATCGCCGCCCTTTACGGCTTATTAAACGGCATCTTGGTAGCGCTTGCCGACATCGACAGTTTCGTGGCGACACTCGGTTCCGGCACGGTATTGTATGCAGTGGCGTTATGGCACTCGGGCGGTCGCCAAATCGTCGGTGACTTGCCTGACGGCTTTATTGCATTGAATAGTACGGAAATTTGGGGAATCCCGATTTCCGCCTTCTATGTATTAATTGTGGCGGTTATTATGTGGCTGGTCACCGAACATACGCCGACCGGTCGCTGTATGTATGCGGTGGGCGCCAATCCGACCGCCGCCCGTTTGAACGGTATCAATATCAAGAAATACACGATCGTACCGTTTGTCGTATCCAGTATCATCACCGCATTTACCGGTGTGCTGATTTCCGCTCAACAAGGGGTCGGTCAGGCAAGCGTGGGGATGGACTACTTATTACCGGCCTTGGTGGGAGCGTTTTTAGGCAGTACCACTATCCGTCCGGGCCGTATTAATGTGTGGGGAACCGTCGTCGGTATTGCGATTTTAGCGATCGGTATCTCAGGCATTCAACAATTCGGTGGGGCATTCTGGGTTGAACCGTTATTTAACGGTACAACACTGTTGTTATCCATCACTATCGCAGGTTATGCGCAACGCAAACGCCTGCTTAACCAAAAATCTATCCAAAAGAAAGCGTCTAACTAACTCAAGAGGAACAGACTATGAAACATTCTTTTCGTCGTACCTTAACCGCAGTAGCCACCCTTGCTGCCATTTCTTTCGCCGGCAACGCATTAGCCGGTGATCCCTTCGTTGAAGATGCCAAAAAACAAGTGGCGGCGGCAACGGCAAAACAGGAAAAATGGGACGGCCCGACCACAGGTCCTCAATTACAACAAGGTAAAAACGTTATCTTTATCGCATCCGATATGAAAAACGGCGGTGTCTTAGGCGTGATCGACGGTATGAAAGAAGCGGTGCAGGTTGCCGGCTGGAAATTTGACGTATTGGACGGCGCCGGTACGGTAAACAACCAGTTGGCGGCGCTAAACCAAGCCATTGCAAAAAAACCGGATGCTATCGTTATCGGCGGTTGGAACCCGAACGTAGCGAAAATCCCACTGCAAAAAGCGAGCAAAAACGGCATTACTTTAGTGGCGTGGCACGCTTCTCCGCAACCGGGTCCGGATGACAAATACAATATTTTCTATAACGTCACCTCCGATTCCGATGAAATCGCCAGACTTTCCGCCCTGCAAGCAGTGGCAAAATCCGACGGTAAAGCGAAAGTCGTGATCCTGACCGACTCTTTATATGAAATCGCGTTGCGCAAAGCCAACGTGATGAAAGAAGTTATCGAGCAATGTAAAGAATGTAAGGTATTGGAATTTATTGATACGCCGTTAGCGGACACATCCAGCCGTATGCCGAGCTTAACATTCAGCTTATTGCAAAAATACGGCGATGACTTGCAATATACGTTAGCCATCAATGACTTATACTTCGACTTTATGGCGCCTTCATTACGTTCCGCCAATAAAGGGGAAATGCCGTACAACATTTCCGCCGGTGACGGTTCCGTGACTGCTTATCAGCGTATTCGTAACAATGACAAACAGTTCGCTACGGTACCTGAGCCGCTCAATTTACACGGTTGGCAGTTGGTGGACGAGTTGAATCGGGCATTTTCTAAAGAAAAACCGTCCGGCTATGTCACCCCGGCTCACCTTGTTATTCAGGAAAACGTTGCCTTTGACGGCGGAGATAAAAATCTTTATGACCCGCAAAACGGCTATAAAGAGGCTTACAAAGCCATTTGGGGCGTAAAATAAATAGGACTTGTCCGACAAAAGAGGTGAAGGCTTAATCAATGAAAAAAGGGGAAAAAGTGCGGTCGAAAATCATCGTGTTTTTCCGCCCCTTTCCCCTTAAGCCGAAACCTCTTTATTTTTCAACAGATAATCATCGTTAGGAACAATGTATGACAATGCTTAAAACTGAAATTTATGACGAACGTTTCCACACCTTAGTGGGCAGTAAATTTCAACTGGAAGAACTTTTCTCCGATGCCGTTTGGGCGGAAGGTCCCGTTTGGTTGCCGCAACAGCAGGCAGTGGTTTTCAGCGATGTGAAAGGCAATACTATGTATCGCTGGACGGAACAGAACGGTACGCAGGTATTACGTTCACCGTCAAATTTTTCTAACGGCAATACGGTTGATGCGGAAGGGAATCTGATCACTTGCGAACACGGCAGACGCGCCATCAGCAAAACCGATAAACAGGGGAATGTACGGATTTTAGTAGATAAACTGGAAGGAAAACGCTTCAATTCGCCGAATGATGTCGTCGTGAAATCCGACGGTACGATTTGGTTTACCGACCCGCCGTATGGCATTTTAAGCGATGCGGAGGGGAAAAAATCGCCGAGTGAAATTATCGGCTGTTATATCTATTGTTACGATCCTAAAACCGATGAAATCAATATCGCCACTTTTAACGTGATGCGTCCGAACGGCTTGGCGTTTTCGCCGGATGAAAAACAGCTGTTTGTTGCCGATATGTCCGTCGTCGAATTTGAAAAAGAAGGATTACACCATTTGGTCGTGTTTGATGTGGAAGGCAAACGCTTGAAAAACCGTCGCGATGTGGCGGAAATTAATCCGGGCATTCCGGACGGTTTGCGAATTGATAAACAAGGCGTCATTTATTGCAGTTGCGAAAGCGGCATTATCGTTTTATTATCGGACGGTACCTATTTAGGACGTTTTATCGTGGATAAAGCCACGTCAAACTGCACTTTCGGCGATAATCAAAAGACGTTATTTATCACTGCAAGTAACAGCTTATACAGACTAACTATTGAATAACAAGGAATAATTATGAACTACTATCTTGGCATTGACTGCGGCGGCACTTTTATTAAAGCGGCATTATTCGATCAACAAGGCAATATGTCCGCCTGTATGCGTGAAAACGTCGAAGTAATCAGCGAACAGGCAGGTTACGCGGAGCGTGATATGCAGCAGTTGTGGCAAGTTTGCGCCAAGGTAGTACGTCAAACGATAACGGAAAGCAAGGCGAATCCGAGCCATATTAAAGGAGTCGGAATTTCCGCACAGGGAAAAGGTGCGTTTTTATTGGATAAACAAAACAAACCGCTCGGCAGGGCGATTTTATCTTCCGATCAACGTGCGTTAAATATCGTGCGTCAATGGCAACAAGAAGGAATCCCTGCAAAACTCTATCCGATTACCCGCCAAACGTTGTGGACGGGGCATCCGGTTTCCATTTTACGTTGGGTGAAAGAAAACGAACCGGAACGCTATGCGCAAATCGGTTCGGTGTTGATGTCGCACGATTATCTGCGCTTTTGTCTGACCGGTGAATTACATTGTGAAGAAACCAATATTTCCGAATCCAATTTATATAATATGGAAAGCGGCGAATATGAAAACGAACTGGCGGAAATACTGGGATTATCCGGTATTCTCGAAAATATGCCGCCGATTATCGCACCGCATCAAGTGGCGGGTTATGTCACCCGTGAAGCCGCCGAATTATCAGGTTTGGCGGAAGGCACACCGGTGGTGGGCGGATTATTTGACGTTATTTCCACCGCACTTTGCGCCGGTTTGGACGATGAAAGCAAATTAAATGCGGTATTAGGCACTTGGTCGGTGGTCAGCGGCGTCACCGATCATATTGATCACAACCAACAATTACCTTTTGTGTACGGACGTTATGCCCAACAAGGACAGTATCTGGTACACGAAGCCAGCCCGACTTCCGCCGCCAATCTGGAATGGTTCACTAAACAATGGGCGGATTTAGACTATAAACAAATCAATCAGGCGGTGGCAAGTTTGCCGAAAGCCGAAAGCAGCGTATTTTTCGTGCCGTTTTTATACGGTTCCAATGCGGGTTTAGGAATGCAGGCGGGATTCTACGGCTTGCAATCGTTGCATACCCGTGCCCATTTATTACAGGCGATTTATGAAGGTGTAGTGTTCAGCTTAATGTATCATTTGGAACGTATGTTGCAACGTTTCCCGCATACTCACGTCTTACGCGTTACCGGCGGTCCGGCTAAATCAAAAGAATGGATGCAGATTCTGGCGGATTTAAGCGGTTTAAAAATTGAAATTCCACAAGTGGAAGAAACCGGCTGTTTCGGGGCGGCATTAATGGCGATGGTCGGCGACGGCGTATTTAAAGACACTCAAAGCGCACAACAGCAAATAGCCAGCGCTTTAGTAACCGTACAGCCGGATCCGACGGCATATGCCAAATACCGCAGTAAATATCAGCGTTATCAATTATTGGTGAAACATTTGGCTGCTTTTAACAATGAATTGCAACAACAAAAATAATAACGGATAGTCAGTTTTGTGACACAAGTCACAATTTTAACTATAAAAATGCCGTATTATTTAAAATTAGATTGAATCTATCGATTCCAAAGACAAAATAACCGTTTATCCGTCATCAATATATGTTATTGTATGAACGATTTTTTATTTAACGAAACAATCAATTAGAGGAAAATTATGACTACACAACTTGATGCCTTACGCAATATGACGGTGGTCGTTGCCGACACCGGCGATATAGACGCAATTAAAAAATATCAACCGCAAGATGCAACCACCAACCCGTCATTAATTCTAAGCGCTTCTGCGCTGCCGCAGTATGCTTCGCTGATCGATGAAGCGGTAGCCTATGCAAAAGCCAAAAGCGATTGCAAAAAACAACAACTGATTGATGCAGAAGATAAATTAGCAGTAAATATCGGTTTGGAAATTCTTAAAATCGTACCGGGACGCATTTCCACCGAAGTGGATGCCCGCCTTTCTTACGATACGCAAGGTACCGTTGAAAAAGCGCGCAAAATTATCAAACTTTATAACGAAGCGGGTATTGCCAATGATCGCATTTTGATCAAGATCGCTTCCACTTGGCAAGGTATCCGCGCGGCGGAAATCTTGGAAAAAGAAGGAATCAACTGTAACCTCACGCTTTTATTCTCTCAAGCGCAAGCGCGTGCCTGTGCGGAAGCGGGCGTGTATTTGATTTCGCCGTTTGTCGGTCGTATTTTAGACTGGTATAAAGCCAATACCGATAAAAAAGAATACGCACCGGCGGAAGATCCGGGCGTCATTTCGGTAACCCAGATCTATAATTACTATAAACAATACGGCTATGAAACCGTAGTAATGGGAGCAAGTTTCCGTAATATCGGCGAAATTACCGAATTGGCAGGCTGCGATCGTTTAACTATCGCGCCGGGCTTGTTAAAAGAACTGCAAGAAAGCACCGCACCGCTGGCACGCAAATTGGACTTCAAAGGCGAAGTAAAAGCACGCCCTGAACCAATGAGCGAAGCCGAATTCTATTGGGAACACAATGCCGATCCGATGGCTGTCGATAAACTTGCCGACGGCATTCGCAAATTCGCGGCGGATATTGAAAAACTAGAAGCGATGCTTGCCGCTAAACTTTAATTTCCGTTAAAAAACAAACAGCCGATAATTGATTGTTATCGGCTGTTTTTTTGTTGATTGATGACAGCGTGTGAAAGAAGATGGCAGTAGGGGAAAAATCTATATAAAACATATCGATATTGAAGTTTCTTACGCTTCTAACCGAACAATTTTTTACCGAAAAAGAAAATCGTTAACCCGACTGCAATAATCGCAAATCCGATTATCTGCCAAATCTGAATCGGACGTTGCGGCATACCGATTAAACCGAAGTGATCAATCACTGCCGCAGCAATCAATTGCCCGACAATGATGAAAAACAGCATATTGGTAATTCCGATTTGTGGCGCAAGAAAAATCGTCGTGAAGACTACCAAAGCACCTAACGGGCCGCCGGTTAATTTCCACCAAGGCTGTTTCGGCAGTTGCTGCCAAGCTTCAAACAAATCCGCTTTCCACCAACAAATCAACAGCAATACGATTGTTCCCGTTGAGAAAGAAATCAGCGCCGCTACGACGGGCTGCCCGACCATTGCATGGGACAACTGACTGTTTATCGCCGCTTGCGTAGCTAGCGCAAACCCGGCACAAAGGGCGATGATAACAAAGGGGATAAGCACTTATACTCTACTCCATCGTTTAATATTGTGGTTACCTAATCCACTCCACCACTTCATCAAATGCCTGACGAGTTTTAGCTTTAGGCTCGTTCAGACGATAACCGAAAGTTGCCATTACGCTGATTTTATAAATCGTCGGATCAAACAGACCTTGATCGGCTAAAACCTGATTCAGTTTTTCCAACGGAAACCCTTCAATCGGCGTACTGTCAATACCTAACATTGCCGCCGTCGTCAACATATTACCGAGTGCAATATAAGTCTGGCGGCACGCCCAATCAAAGAACGCACGCGGTTCATTTGCTAGCGCGAAATCCTGTTCGGTAAAATTACGGTAAAAACCTTTACGCACGCCAATCACATCCTCCGGCAAATGATGTACGTCGCGCATCATATATTCGGGATAACCACTGTCCGCCAATAAAGTATTTTGCTGACGTGCCAACAGGATTACCGCATAGCTGCAATCCATAATTTTGTCTTTAATTCCCCAGGCATTATCGCGTAACAACTCGCGAACGGATTGATTTTCCACTACTAAAAATTTCCACGGTTCAAAACCGAAAGAACTGGGAGAAAGACGGGCGGTCTCTAAAATAAAACGCATATCCTCTTCACTGACTTTTTTGTTCGGATCATAGGCTTTGCACGCATGGCGAAAATGATAGGCATTGAGAATATCTTGTTTGGAAACGGACATAATTAATTGCTCCTTGTTAAGTAAAAAGTGCGGTTAAAATTTTACTCGTTTTTTTAACCGCACTTTACCGAAAATTGAATTTCGGGAAGAACGTTATATATTCTTCCCGATACGACAGGCTATCGTTACCGAACGAAAGCTAAACTTTAGCGCGACTGCCATGGCAATGTTTATATTTTTTCCCTGAACCGCAAGGACAAGGCTCGTTACGACCTATTTTTTGATTCGGTTGCGGCGTTTGCTCGTTTGCGTTTTCATCCGTATTGTATTGCATATTGGCCATTTGACGGGCGGCAGCTTCTCTACGGGCTTTTTCAGCTTCTTCCACTTCTTCGCGGAAACGCACTTGAACACGGCTGAGCGCAGTAATCACGCTCAATTTTAAAGTATCCAACATATTCGTAAACATTTGGAACGACTCTTTTTTGTATTCCTGCTTCGGATCTTTTTGTGCATAACCGCGCAAATGAATACCACGACGCAAGTGATCCATGGCGGACAAATGCTCTTTCCATAATTCGTCCAATACTTGCAACATCACATTTTTCTCAAACGAACGCAAAGTTTCCGCACCGACCAAATCTTCTTTGCGTTGATATTCTTCAACCGCAGATTGGATAATACGCTCGCGCAACGTATCTTCGTGTAGTTGGTTATCTTCTTCCAACCATTGTTGAATCGGTAAATCCAAGGCGAAATCCTGTCTTAAACGGGTTTCCAAATCCGGGATATTCCATTGTTCCTCTAAGGATTGCGGGGGAATATATTGATCGATCACTTGATTAAACACATCTTCGCGAATCACCTTAATGGTTTCGGAAATATCGTCGTTATCCAACAATTCGTTACGTTGGCTGTAAATGGCATGGCGCTGATCATTTGCCACATCGTCGAATTGCAGTAAGTTTTTACGACCGTCAAAGTTATGCGCTTCCACTTTGGCTTGAGCGGAGGCAATAACCTTCGCTAAGAGTTTGGATTCCATCGCTTCACCCGGCTCGGTGAAGGCTTTGCGCATCATATTGAGTTTGCCTTCGTTGAGATAAATACGCATTAACGCATCATCCAGCGACAAATAGAAACGGGAAGAACCCGGATCCCCCTGACGACCGGAACGACCGCGTAACTGATTGTCGATACGACGGGATTCATGGCGCTCGGTACCGATAATATGCAAACCGCCGGCTTGTACTACAATATCATGGCGTTTCTGCCAGTCGGCTTTAATGGCTTCGATTTGTTCTGCCGTCGGATTTTCCAGTTTGTCGATTTCCGCTTTCCAGTTACCGCCCAATACGATATCCGTACCACGCCCCGCCATATTGGTCGCAATGGTCACCGCCCCCGGATAACCGGCGTTTGCTACGATTTCCGCTTCCTGCGCGTGGAACTTCGCATTCAACACGTTATGTGTAATGCCCGCTTTTTTCAGCGCCTGAGACAATAATTCCGATTTTTCAATGGAGATAGTTCCCACTAACACCGGCTGATTACGCGCAACACAGTCTTTAATATCGGCAATAATCGCATCAAATTTGTATTGTTCGTTCTCAAACATCACATCGGTGCGATCATCGCGAATCATTGGACGGTTAGTCGGAATAACCACGGTTTCCAAACCGTAAATTTGTTGAAATTCAAAGGCTTCGGTATCCGCCGTTCCCGTCATACCGGCTAATTTCTCATACAGACGGAAATAGTTCTGATATGTGATGGAAGCAACGGTTTGGTTTTCACTTTGAATTTCCACTCCCTCTTTCGCTTCAATCGCTTGATGCAAGCCGTCAGACCAACGACGACCCGCCATAGTACGACCGGTATGCTCGTCAACAATCACGATTTCGCCGTCTTTGACAATATAATCCACATTGCGCTCAAACAGCGTATGCGCCCGCAACGCCGCATTGACATGGTGTAACAAGGTGATTTTAGACGGCGAATAAAGAGATTCGCCTTCCGTCATCAGACCTTGTTCAATCATCCAGTTTTCAACCTTTTCCTGACCGCGTTCGGTTAAATGCGCCTGTTTGCTTTTCAGATCCAAAGTATAATCGCCTTCGCCCTGATATTCTTCGGTATCCTCTTTATCTTGCTGAACCAAAATCGGAATTAATTTATCCACGGCGATATAAAGATCGGAACTGTCTTCCGCCTGACCGGAAATAATTAACGGAGTACGCGCTTCGTCAATTAAAATGGAATCCACTTCATCCACTAACGCATAGTGCAAATGACGCTGAAAACGATCTTCCGCAGAATGGGCTAAATTGTCACGCAGATAATCAAAGCCTAATTCGCTGTTGGTGGCATAAGTGATGTCCGCCGTATAAGCTTCGCGTTTTACATCCGACGGCAATCCCGGCACATTGACGGCAACGGTCATTCCTAAGAATTCAAATAGCGGACGGTTCGTCTCTGCGTCGCGACGGGCAAGATAATCGTTGACGGTCACGACATGCACGCCTTTACCGGTCAACGCGTTTAAATAGCAAGGCAGGGTAGCGGTTAAAGTTTTACCTTCCCCCGTACGCATCTCGGCGATACAGCGATTATTCAGCACCATCCCACCGATTAATTGCACGTCAAAATGACGCATTCCCAGTGTACGTTTACTGGCTTCACGCACGGTAGCAAAAGCTTCCGGAATCAAGGATTCCAAAGTTTCGCCGTTTTGTAGGCGCTCGCGGAACTCCGCCGTTTTCGCTTTTAACTGTTCGTCACTCAGGGCTTCAAATTCAGGTTCTAACTTATTGATTTTTTGTACTTGTTTATTTAAACGGCGCAAAATACGATCATTACGGCTGCCGAAAATTTTAGTTGCAATAGCTCTAAACATAATTATTTTTCTCTAAATTTTTTTAAAATTAAACGCAATAAATCAACCTTAGTGCGAAACTAAGGCGATCACAAATATCGAATATTAAAGCGTTACAACGGGACCGGCGCGGATAGGCGCGTGATCGTTTAATCGAAAGGTAAAAAAGTGCGGTTCGTTTTTAACGAGATTTGTATTTTCATCAACATTTTTTAACGGTAGGGTTTGACCGATTTGCACTTGGCGCACGATAAAAGCCGCACTGATGCTTTGTTGCGGGGTTTGATAGCGTTGGTTATGATAATTTTCGCTGACAATTTCGCTCGGATATTCCAGACCCTGCGCAGCGGGTAAGGCAAAAATCGCAATCATACTAACCAGTAATTGCGACCAAAAGTGATGCGAGCCTTTCATTGAAATTGTTTTAATCATAATTCTTCAGCAAAAAATTTGTCGTATTGTAGCGGAAATTCGTTACAATGTCCTTACTTTATTGGGACAAAACACAAAAATACAAGACTATGCGCAATCAAAAAGTGATGAATATTAAACAATTATTGGAAGCCTCCGATTTATCGCAAATTATGCGCAAAGGAATTTTGCTCAATGAACTGAACAGCCGGCTGCAACCGCTTTTGCCTGCACAATTTAACGGATTATTCCGCATCAGCAATTTCAGCGAAAATTCACTCAATATTGAAGTTGCCAGTGCAGTGGTTAGACAGGGCTTTTTATTTCGTCAACAGGAATTATTGGATTTGATTCAGCGTGATTACCCGCACATAAAACAGTTGAATTTCAAAATTAATCCCCTATTGGCACAAGTTAAACCGACCTGATATTTTTTATTAAGGATATGTTATGCAAGATATTTATGCTTCAATGTCTGATTTCGGACGGATTCTGGGTGCATTGTTTTATTACCCGCCGAACGAAACGCAAAACCTGCCGTTACTCGAATTTTTTCAGACGGAAGATTGGCAGGCGGATGTAGATTTTTTACCGTCCGATACCCTTGCACAAATACAACGGCGCTTCGATAAAACAGTCGATTTGGAACGGTTAAACGAACAATATCAAACGTTGTTTATCGGTCCTAACGCTTTGCCTGCGCCGCCTTGGGGTTCGGTATATTTGGATAAGGAAGCGGTGATTTTCGGCTCTTCTTTATTGGAATTGCGTGAGTTTATGCAACAAAATCAGATCGGATTGGCGCTGTCTTCCAACGAACCGGAGGATCACTTCGGCTTGATGTTGATGCTGCTTGCTTATCTGGCGGAAAATCAACCGCACTTATTGCAAGAATATTTGACACAACATTTGTTACCTTGGAGCCCGCGTTTTTTAACCTTACTCGCTGAACAACCGGAGTCGGATTTCTATGCGGGATTGGGTTTACTGAGCGGTGCGTTATTGAACCATTGGCAACAACGTATGTCATTGAGCGTAAAAGAAATGCCGCTTTATCGTTAAGGTGAACGTGATGAGCGGCAAAGACGAACGTTATTATCAGGCGTTTATGCAACATAACTATATTTCACGACGCGGATTGCTGCGCGGTCTATTCAGCGGCGGTCAGAAAGCGCAACGCCAAGCGCAGCAGGAAGTGTATCGTCGAGCCGCCGCCCGACCGCCGCAAGCCTTGCCGGAGCCGTTGTTCGTGCAACGCTGCACCGGCTGCGGCGACTGCATAACGGTTTGTCCGTACGGTTTGATTAGCGTTCAGCAAAACAAAGCGCAAATCAGCATTGATTTTTCCGCTTGCGATATGTGCGCACAATGTACACAAGCCTGCGCTACGGGGGCGTTGTCACCGACGCAAGCTTTTCACACCGGATTCATTCCGCACGTCAGTCATCTCTGTATTCGTCAAAAAGGCGGCAATTGCCCTTTTTGTGAAAATGCCTGCCCGTCAAAAGCAATCAGCTTTGATACGGTTCATCATAAACTGCAATTAAATCTCTCCGCCTGTAACGGCTGCGGAGAATGTCAAATCAGCTGTCCGCACCATTATATTGCGTTGCTTTTAAGTTAATATCCGCCGTTTTTTCCTCCCTCATTTGAGTTATAGTCTCAACTTCTTACGCTTTAGTTTCATCTTGCGAATAATATGATAATTATCATCTCTTGCGCGCCTTAAATTGAATATGATTACCCCGACTTCTCAACCGGAAGTCAACAATAAAGAATGTTAGTTAGGGGGATGATGTCGCCATAATATAGCCGACTTACAAATAACCGTAACCATTTCCGGTTAAGGCGTGGTTACGGTTAATCAAAGCGCCCACACAGGTAAAGCCACTAAATCTGCGGCTAACCATAACTTCTGCGGATACCGGTTGATAATTACACCATTGCCGATTTTGATTTCCTCTTCAGGCAAATTATCTTTCAAAATACCGAAAGCTTTTGCCATTTTCTTATCGGGGCTTGCGGTGGTTTTAATTTCTACGGGGTAGATTGTTCTGTCGTAACCTGAATTTATCTTTTAATCGGCATTATGCTGCTCCGCGACGTGCCCGAGATATATTTCTTCCAAGTTTTCAATCAAGTATTCAACCGCCGCTTGTCCGCCGGACAGTTTGGTGGTGAAAATTCGGTAAGCGTTGAAGTGATGAACGTTGACGGTTTCGTTTATATCGGGACCTTGGTCGATTTTCCATTGTTTACCGATATAAGCGACGACATCTGACGGGTCAAGAGCCGTTGATTCCGTGCGGATATTAATCCAAAAATCCGCTTGCGGAAAAGGTTGCGGTTCGCGAAAAATATAAGAACCCGCCCACACCAGCACCCCTTCCCCGACGGGATCCAAGGTTATCAGCATTTTCACGCTATGCCGGTTTTCACACAGTATGCGGGAAAGGTGTGCCGCATTCCAACCGCCCAAACTGTGCGCAATGATGTAGAGGGAATCGCCGACGCTGATTTTATCCAACACATATTTTTGTATATCCTCGGGACGGTAAATTTTGTTATAGCCTAAAATATGAATTTCGCATTGTTGCGCAAAGGGTTTGTTTCTGATTTTGCGTTTGAAAATTTGTTGCGCACGATTAATCCGTTTAAAGGGGCCGACCAAATAATAGGGTTCTTGATCTGCCGCTCCGCCAATGAAGAAAAGGTGGGTTTTATGATTTGAAACCGCCATATTTTTTCCTTCCAAACCACGTTAATTAAGAATGAAACCGTTAATCCCGATATTTACTCGGCGAGATACCGAAGTAATGTTTAAATATTTTACTGAAATGTGATTCGGATTGATAGCCGACTTCCAATGCAATCGCAAAAATGGATTTATTTGAATAACGTACCAGCATTTGTGCTTTTTGCATCCGTAGGTCTAATAATAATTTACCCGGCAATTCGCCGGTTTTTTGTTTAAACAGGCGAATGAAACTGGCGCGGGATACGGCGCACAAGCTTGCCAATGCGTCCATATTCCAATTATGTTCGGGATGTTGCAACATGGCATTCGCCGCATGATATAACCGTTTATCCTGCAACGCTGCCAAAATACCCGAATTAACGGTATGAGATTGTAAATAATCCCGCATTAAGTAAGTAAATAAAACCGTACACAACGAATCAATCACGGATTTATTCGCCAATGCCGGCTCCGTTTCCTGTTGTAACAAACGCAACAACGACATGATCGAACGATTATTTCGAGACAAATGCAATTTAGGCAATGTGAGGAACGATGGCGGCGAATTGTTCGCATAACGGAAATAACCGCAAAACATTTCAAAATCATGAGAGATGTGATTATTGGTGCAAAGCGTCAGAGAATGTTGCTGCAACGCGATGATTTCCGACGGCGGATAATTACTGTGTGATTGACGTTTATTGCTGATGATATGCGCGGAACCGTAAGGTAAAAACAACACATCGCCGGCTTTCAGATGATAACATTGATTTTCCATTTGAACACAGCAGCGCCCCTTGGATATAAGGTGGGAAATCCCCAGTGCATCGGGAGTTTGCTGATGCGGCACCTGCCAATCGCCTTGGAAACGGCAAAGGATGTTAATTTCACCTTCAATTTTTGTCAGTTGCATTAAGCGGTCAAGGTAGTCCATGGCATCACCTTTTGTCGTTAAACAATGCGATTAATTCGTTGACTTTCACCCGTTTGATTGAAGATTGACTAATGGAGCGTTGTACGCGAATACGTCTGATTTTTGCACCTTGATAAATTTGACGGGTAAATTTGGTGTCATGATTGGAAATCAGTACCGGAATTTGGCGCTCTTGTGCGGTTTGTTTGGCAAGTTGTGCAAGATCCGCTTGATGCTGCAAAGAAAAACCATTGCCGGCATAGTTGGTGAAATTGCTGTCTTGAATTAAAGGCGCATAAGGCGGATCGCAATAGATGACCGAGTGTTCGTCCGCCAGTTTGAAGGTTTCACGAAAATCTGCGCAAATAAAGACCGCACTTTGCGCTTTTTGGGCAAAGAAACGCAGCTCATCTTGCGGGAAATAATGGATTTTATAGGTGCCGAAAGGCACGTTAAACTCATTTTTTGAATTGTAACGGCACAATCCGTTAAAGCCGAAACGGTTTAAGTAAACAAATAAAACGGAGCGTTGAAACGGATCCTGCGAGGCATTGAATTCTTCCCGTCGGGTGTAATAATAATGCGCCGTATTGGCATCGGGATGATAAAAAATCAGCTCCAACGCCTGAATGTAACGTTCCACATCCTGCTTGACGACATTGAACAGATTAATCAAATCGGGATTGATGTCCGCCAAAATATAGCGTTCAAAATGCGTATTTAAGAAAACGGAACCGGCGCCGACAAAGGGTTCGATTAAACAGGTTTGATGTTTAGGTAAGAGCTTATTGATATCATCGACCAAACGAAATTTACCGCCAGCCCACTTTAGGAATGAACGGTATTTCGCTTGTTGTTTCGTTTTAACATAAGCGGACATTAAGATCAGTCGTTTTGCGTGCAGATACGGATGGCATCCAAGACAAGCTCTTTGTCCGTATCCGTTGCCACATAAGCCTGCCCCAAAGTTTTTAACAACACGAGACGCAGTTTGCCCGCTAACACTTTTTTATCACGCATCATGTGCGGCAGATAATCTTCCGCTTGCATAACGTCAGGCGATACTGTCGGCAAATTGGCGCGCACCAACAATTTTTCCAAACGTGCAACGTCTGTTTTTCCGATGTTACCTAACTTCTCCGATAATGCCGCCGCCATCATCATGCCGACCGCAACAGCTTCGCCGTGTAACCAATTTCCGTAGCCCAAGTGGGTTTCGATAGCGTGACCGAAAGTATGACCGAGATTTAATAAAGCGCGATCACCTTTTTCCGTTTCATCTCGGGCAACGACATCGGCTTTGATTTGACAACAACGGGCAATGCAGTATTGCAGATCTTCAGGATGCAACGCGACTAAATTATCTATATGCCGCTCCAACCAATCAAAAAAGGCCAAGTCCAAAATTGTACCGTATTTGATGACTTCCGCCAGTCCCGCATTGACTTCGCGCTTAGGTAACGTATTTAACGTTTTGGTATCGATAATGACCGCACTTGGTTGATAAAAGGCACCGATCATATTCTTCCCTAAGGCATGATTAACCGCCGTTTTGCCGCCCACGGAAGAATCAACTTGCGCCAATAATGTGGTCGGGATTTGAATAAAATTAATACCGCGTTGATAGCTTGCCGCCGCATAGCCCGCCACATCACCGATTACGCCGCCGCCTAAGGCAATCAGCGTGGTATCGCGACCGTGATTTTCTTTTAATAAGGCGGTGAAAATCATATCTAAAGATTCTAAGGTTTTATATTGTTCGCCGTCCGGAATTAATACGGAACTGACTTTACAGCCGATCTTTTGCAGCGTTTCACTCACCGTGGCAAGGTAAAGCGGTGCGATTGTCGGATTACTTACAATCATTACTTTATCTCCGCTTTTCAGCGGATAGACCGTCATATCGGTTAATAGATTTTCGCCGATATAGATCGGATAACGACGTTCCTTTAATTCAACATTCACACACTGCATAGGGATACCTTAGGATTGATTAGCCGTTTAAATTGTCAATTAAGTCTATGATTTGATTTGCCATTACTTTCGCACTTTGCTCATCGGTCGGTAACACAATATCCGCGATTTCTTCATATAACGGGTTGCGGATTTTGGCTAAGTCTTCCAATACTTGACGAGGATCTTCCACATCTTGCAGTAACGGACGTTTTTTATCCCGTTGGGTACGTTCATATTGTTTATCCACTGTGGTTTGCAGATAAATCACGATTCCGCGCGCAGAAAGATAATTGCGGGTATCTTTCGATAAAATGGCTCCGCCGCCGGTGGATAAAACAATGCCTTGTCGTTGCGTCAGTTCATTGATAATACGCTCTTCGCGTTTACGAAAACCGCTTTCGCCTTCCACATCAAAAATCCAACTAATATCCGCACCGGCACGCTGTTCAATTTCTTGATCGGAATCGACGAATTCCATATTGAGTTGTTGCGCTAATTGACGACCGATTGTGCTTTTACCCGCTCCCATCGGCCCGATTAAAAAAATATTACGTTTTTCTGCCATTTTTGTTTGTTCTTCACGTTTTAAATTATCACTATTGACCTTTTTACTAATAAACAAGAGGAAATAACCGCAAAAAACGGTTTACTTTGTTGCAGTAAACCTGCGGCTGAAAAAGATCACCCAAAAATTGTTAAGATTATCGCAATAAATGCCCACCTTTTTCAACCTAAAGTAAGTAATTTCTGTGAATTTATCTCAACCGCGCGGATGAAAACGTTCGTGCAAACGTTTAAGCCGCTCTTTAGCGACATGAGTATAGATTTGTGTAGTGGATAAATCGCTGTGCCCAAGCAGCATTTGTACAACGCGTAAATCGGCGCCGTGATTGACCAAATGCGTTGCAAATGCGTGTCGCAAAACATGAGGAGATAAACTGTCCGCATCAATTTGGGCTAAAACGGCATAATATTTGATACGGTGCCAAAAAGTCTGGCGGGTCATTTGCAGCGCTCTTCGACTAGGGAAAACCACATCGGAACGCTGTCCGTTCAGCAATATCGGGCGAGCGTATGAAACAAATTGCGCAACCCAATAAGCAGCTTCTTCCCCCATGGGTACAATTCGTTCTTTATTTCCCTTCCCGATCACACGAACGACACCCTGCCCGACATTGATATTGTCCATATTTAAGGAAACCAATTCGGTGACCCGCAATCCCGTAGCATATAACAATTCCAACATAGCTTTATCGCGTAATTCGAGGGGAATATCAGTGCTTGGCGCATTAAGCAGATCGCCGACTTGTTGCTCGGTTAAATATTTGGGTAAGCGCGTCGGTAATTTAGGGGAGCTGAGTACGGCGCTGGGATCATCGGAACGGTATTTTTCGCGGTATAAATATTGGAATAGTTTTCGTACCGCACTTAATAAGCGGGAAGTGCTGGTGGCTTTGTAACCTTTTTCCAAACGTTCGCCGAGGAAGGTTTGCAAATCAACCGCATCCAGCTCAATAAAAGTTAATTGGCGGGAATTCAGCCAATCGGACAGGGCGAGCAAATCAAGACGATAGGATTGTACGGTATTGTCCGATAATCCTTTTTCCAACCATAATTCATTCAGGAAAAGTTCGATAAGTGCGGTGTCTTTCATGACTGTTTTTTAAATTATCCGCCGAAATCCTTCGGCAAATTTTCCTGCATTTGCGCCCAAATTGCGCCGCTATCCTTACCGTATTGGCGGATACAAGGCACAACTTCTTGTAATTCTTGTTTGTCACAAATCTGTTTCAGTTGCAAATAAAATTGATTTGCCAATGAACGGGCGGCCGGATTGGCAAAATAAAATAAACCGATACGGGTATAAAGGCTTTTAAAACTGTTGAGAATCAAACCGTAAATCGGATTATCCGAAATAAATGCCAGTTTGCGGAAAACGTCATAATCAAACTCCGTATAAGCCGACGCATTATCAGCCAATTGCTCCAACGGCTGAAAGACTTTCAACGCCTCTTGCGGCGAGGTTTTGAATGCTCTTTGAATATAAATAGTGGCGATATTGGTACGGGCGGACAACATACTTTCGATAATGCTCGGTAATCTTGTATTGTCTAAACGAACCAAGGTTTCCAGTAAGTTTAAACCGGACGTTTCCCAAACATTATTCACTTTCGTCGGCTTCCCGTGTTGGATATTCAACCAGCCGTCACGCGCCAAACGTTGTAATACTTCGCGTAGAGTTGTTCTCGTTACGCCGATTTTATCGGCCAAATCCCGTTCGGCGGGCAAATCGGAACCCGGCGGAAAATGGTTGTTCCAAATACTGCGTACAATATATTCTTCTGCTAAAGCTGCCGGACTTTGTGCTTTTAATAATGGCTGATTATTATTCATACTGGATTTTCTTTAACTAGATCAAAAAAAGAGAAAAAAAAATAAAAAAATTGTGATCTTGCTGGCAATTTTAAAAAATTACTTAATAATAGAGCTTTATTATCCTTGAAAGCAGTCTATATTACAATCAGTATTATACTTATTTATAAAGGTGTTACCTCCATGACTTATCAACAGGCATTTCTTAAAAACTTTCTGGGTAAAAGTCCCGATTGGTATAAATTAACTATCGTCTCTTTTCTTATTATAAACCCGATTTTATTCTTCATCAGCCCTTTCTGGGCAGGGTGGATTTTAGTGGCGGAATTTATTTTTACGCTAGCCATGGCGTTGAAATGTTATCCGCTACAGCCCGGCGGTTTATTGGCTATAGAAGCCGTGTTTATCGGCATGACCAATCCCGAACACGTTAAAGCGGAAGTTATGGCGAACTTTGAAGTTATCCTGTTATTAATGTTTATGGTGGCGGGAATTTACTTTATGAAGCAATTGTTGCTGTTTGTCTTCACGAAGTTATTACTTATGATCCATTCCAAACTGGTGTTATCTTTGTCTTTCTGTCTGTGCGCCGCATTTTTATCCGCATTTTTAGATGCCCTAACCGTCGTTGCGGTAATTATCAGCGTCGGTATGGGATTTTATGGGGTTTACCATAAAGTGGCGTCGGGTAACAATTTTGACGATTCGACGGATATCAGCAATGACGATCGAATTGCATCCAATCAGGAAACTCTTGAACAATTCCGCGCGTTCTTACGCAGTTTAATGATGCACGCCGGTGTCGGTACGGCATTAGGCGGCGTAATGACAATGGTCGGCGAACCGCAAAACCTAATTATTGCCGAACAAGCGGGTTGGGGATTTAAAGAGTTTTTCTTGCGCGTATTACCGGTGAGCTTGCCGACCTTAATTTGTGGTGCACTGACTTGTGTTATTGTCGAAAAATTCCGTTTATTCGGTTACGGCGCCAAATTGCCGCGTAAGGTTTGGGGCGTGTTAGCAAAATTCGATCGCAGCCAACAACAAAAAATGACCGAACAAGAACGAATTAAGCTGTTTATTCAAGCCATTGTCGGCGTATGGTTAGTCTTAGGTTTAGCCCTCCACCTTGCTGCCGTCGGATTAATCGGTTTAACCGTTATCATTTTCACCACCTCACTTTGCGGCATCACAAGTGAACATGCGCTCGGTCGTGCATTCCAAGAATCTCTACCGTTTACTGCGTTATTAGTAGTATTTTTCTCTATC
>JBHBXR010000220.1:0-11575 GCA_041795785.1 Mesocricetibacter sp. | reverse complement strand
CGTAATTTCAGAAAAAATGACAATTAATAATCGCAACAAAGCCGCTAATTTCAATTTTAACGGGAAAAGTGACCGCACTTTTGTTGTAATCATTGTATGATTTGATGATGAAGCGTCGTTATCAACGTTTTGAGTATGCGCTGTCATTATTGGATAAAGAACCTAATTTAAAAGAAGATGATGAAATTGAGATTGATCGTGAAAAAGCACCTTGGCCTAAAACACAGGAAGAAGCCGACAAACTATGGGAACAGCGTGTTAAAAACGATATTATCAATTTGAAATTAAAAGATAAAAAATGGGCTGACATTAAAAAACAACTGACCAAACGCTATAATTTGGCAATTCGTCGTTTAACGCAAACTAAAGCCGACGATATTGTTCAGTTGTATTTAAATTCTTTTGCCCGTGAAATTGATCCGCATACCAGTTATTTGGCTCCGCGTACGGCTAAGAATTTTAATGAAGATATGAATTTGTCTTTAGAAGGTATCGGCGCCACCTTACAGCAGGAAGAAGACGAAACCGTGATTAAATCATTGGTACCGGGTGCGCCGGCGGATAAGAGCAAGAAGTTAAAAGCCGGAGATAAAATTGTCGGTGTCGGACAGGCGACCGGTGAAATTGAAGATGTGGTCGGTTGGCGTTTGGAAGATGTCGTCGATAAAATCAAAGGGAAAAAAGGTACCAAAGTTCGTTTGGAAATTGAACCGGCAAAAGGCGGTAAAAGCACGATCGTGACGTTGGTGCGCGATAAAGTCCGGATCGAAGACCGTGCAGCCAAATTAACTTTGAAAGATGTGGACGGTGAGAAAGTTGCGGTAATTAAAATTCCGGGTTTTTATATCGGATTGACACAGGATGTGCGCAAGTTATTGGACGAAATGAAAACCAAGAAAGCCACTTCGTTGATTATTGATTTACGCGATAACGGCGGTGGCGCGTTAACGGAAGCAGTGGAATTAAGCGGATTGTTTATCAGTGACGGACCGGTGGTGCAGGTACGTGATGCCTATAATCGTATCCGTGTACACGAAGATCCGGATAATGCGCAGGTGTATTCCGGTCCGCTATTAGTGATGATCAACCGTTTCAGTGCATCCGCATCGGAAATTTTTGCTGCGGCGATGCAGGATTACAATCGCGGTATTGTGATCGGTCAAAACTCGTTCGGTAAAGGGACGGTACAGCAAAGCCGTTCATTGAATTTTGTCTATGATTTGGAACAAAATCCGCTTGGGTTCATTCAATACACGATTCAGAAATTCTATCGTATTAACGGTGGGAGTACCCAATTAAAAGGGGTTGCTGCAGACATTAATTTCCCTGAAATAATTGATTTGAAAGAATACGGTGAGGATAAGGAAGATAATGCTTTGCCTTGGGATAAAATTCCGGCAGCGAATTATTCACAGTCCGGTAAAGCCAATGATGCGCTTTCCGTATTAAAAGAGAAGCATTTAACCAGAATTGCAAAAGATCCCGAGTTTATTGTGTTGGATGAAAATCTGAAAATCCGCAATGAACGTCGCGATCGTAAGTATCTGTCGTTGAATTTTGAGAAACGCAAAGCAGAGAATGATGCGGATGATAAAAAGTCTTTGAACGATTTGAATGCCCGTTTCAAACGAGAGGGTAAAAAACCGTTGAAAGATATTGATGATTTACCGAAAGATTATGAAGCGCCGGACTTTTTCTTAACGGAAGCGGAAAAAATGGCGGCGGATTTCGCGAAGTTGTATTCGGTTAAATAATAAACGGAAAAACAACAAGTTAATAACTCAAAAAAACGAAATTAGAACCGCACTTTAAGTAGTTTGCAATAAAGTGCGGTTTGTTTTCATCTTATTTTTAAAGGTATCGGAATGCAGAATAAAACATCTTCTTCTAAATTTGCCCGTTTGGCAGTATTAATTTCCTGTTTGTGTTCGGGGTGTGCAATCGCGGAAGAAAACAAACAAGTGACACCTCCGGAGTCGGAAAATATCGAAGTGGATTTGGCGACTCAGCAAATGGAACTCGAAAAGCAGGCGGAAGCAGCCCGCTTGGAAGCGGAGAGAAAGGCTGAGGAAGAACGCTTGGCAATTGAGAGACAAAAACAAGCCGAAGCTAAATTGACGGAAACGATTGGAGAGGTTCCGCTTCAGTTCAGATCCGATGTGGCTAAAATCTATAATGACGGTGCTTATGCGCTGCTTTGGCAGGATAAAGAGGCACGGAAACAATTCTTACGCGAATATGCCGCTATGGTTGCCAGCGGTATTTCCCCGCGTTCCGCCAAATCGTTAGAAGCCATCAGTAATGCGGATGAAGCTAATAATCCGCTGTATGATATTTTATTGACCGATGCCTTTTTAGATTATATGTATTATGCGGCGAATGTGTCACAATCGGCGCAAAACTGGCTGTATTCGGCAAGACGCTATAAGGCGGCAAAACCGGCGGATCTGCAAATAGAACAATGGTTGAGCGCAGTGAAAAACGGGCAGAGTTTGTCTTTTATCAACCAAATTTCTTCACCGAATGCACTTTATAAACAAACGATCGACGGATTTGTGTCGCTGTTACTGGCGCCGACTGCGGAACAAGACAATAACGATGTGTCGAATAATAAAAAGAAAAAGAACAAGAAACGGAAGGATCCGTTGGCTGATTTGTATAAGTTAGCAATTAACGCTCAGCGTTTACGGGTTATTCCGGAATTTCATAACGGTATTTTTGTGAATATTCCGAGTTATCAGTTAAATTATTATCGCGACGGACAGCTGGTACTTGATTCTCGCGTGATTGTCGGTACCCAAAGACGTAAAACACCGGTGATGTACAGCAAATTAAGTGATGTGGTTGTAAACCCGCCTTGGAATGCTCCTCCGCGTTTAATTAACGAAGATATTATTCCGCGTGTGAAAAATGATCCGAGCTATTTGTCGCGTAACGGTTACAGTATTATTGATAGCAGAGGAAAATCCGTTGATCCTTACAGTATTGATTGGACCACAATGGGGAAATTCCCATATCGTCTGCGTCAGGCGGCCGGAGATAACAGTGCGTTAGGGCGCTATAAATTCAATATGCCGAGTTCGGATGCGATTTATTTGCATGATACGCCAAAACGCAGCTTGTTTAATAAGAAAAACCGTGCGCTGAGTTCCGGTTGTGTGCGGGTTGAGAAATCCGATGAATTGGCAACGATGTTATTGGAAGAAGCGGGTTGGTCGGCAGATAAGAAACAACGCGTGTTGAAAAGCCGCAGAACTACGTCTGCCAACATTTTGTCCGATAATCCGGTGTATCTGTATTATGTGACTACGTGGATTGATAACGGCACTACGCATACCCTGCCGGACATTTACGGATACGATAAAACGCCGAATTTGAATTATGTCAATTGGGATGTGGTGCGTAAATATCTGCAATAGACTAAAAATTTGATGACGCAGATCACATTTTTTAAAAGTTGTAATTTTTTTTGCTCTCTTTTTGAACTAAAATGCGGAGCGTTAGTCCAATTAGCTGGAAAAATGATTACCGAGAGAAAAACTAAATGAGCGAAATTAATCATAGCCGCCGTAAATGGTTGTCTTTGGGCGGTATTATGTTAGGTGCGGCGGTATTACCGAACTCTTTATTAGCTGCTGTTTCTACGCCTAAACCGAGAATTTTAAAATTAAGAAATATCAATACCGGCGATCAACTGAGTGCATCCTTTGACAGTAAAGGTTTTTCATCCGCAACATTGAAGAAATTAGATTGGTTGATGCGTGATAAACGCAACGGTCAGGTGCACAAAATGGATCCGAAATTATTTGCCAAACTTTATCGCATTCAAGGCAATTTAGGTTTGCGTAGTACCGAAATCCAAATTATTTGCGGTTATCGTTCTCCTGCCAGTAATGCGGCAATGGCGCGTAAGAGTAGCGGTGTAGCGAGTAACAGCTATCATACCAAAGGGCAGGCGATTGATTTCCGTATTGACGGCGTATCCTTAGCGAAAGTAAAACAATCGGCAGAAAGCCTGCAAAACGGCGGAGTCGGTTTCTATCCGAACAGCAATTTCGTCCATATTGACACAGGCCCGGTACGCACTTGGCGTGGCAGTTGATAAAATGATGTAAAATAAGACCGCACTTTGTTGCGGTTTTATTATTTTTATGGATATTTGAAAGAGAGAAAAAATGAATATTGAGATTATTCCGGTCACGGCTTTCCAACAAAATTGCTCGTTAATTTGGGATGATGAAAAAAATGCCGCAATTATCGATCCCGGCGGTGACGCGGATAAACTTATTCGTCGTATTGATGAGTTGAAATTAAATTTAACCGCTGTTTTATTAACTCACGGACATTTGGATCATATCGGTGCGGTGCCGAAACTGAAACAACATTTTCAAGTGCAGGTTTTAGGCTCTAATTCAGCCGATGATTATTGGTTCAAATCATTGCCGCAGCAATCCCGTCAATTCGGTTTGTTTGAAATCAAGTCTTTTGAGCCCGACCGTTGGTTAAATCAGGAAGGTGAAATTTTAACGGTGGCGGGTTGTGAGTTTGAAATTCTGCATTTACCCGGACACACACCGGGACATATCGGTTTTATCGAACATAATAAGAAAGTGGCTTTTACCGGAGACGTGCTGTTTCAACAAGGTATCGGCAGAACGGATTTCCCCGGCGGGAGCCATAGTGAGATAATTTCATCGATTAAAGAAAAATTGTTCTTGCTGCCAGATGATATGATTATTATTCCCGGTCACGGCGCTTATACCACCATCGGACAGGAAAAGAAACACAATCCTTTCGTAAAATAATCGCGATTTTATCGACAATCCGTCTTTGAATAGAGACGGATTTTTTATTGCCGATTTGATGAGCTAAATCAATGAAGTTACCCTGAAAGAGTGAAGTAAAATCATTAAAGATCAGTGTATGCTATAAAAAACATTGGGGATAATATGAAAAAATTACTGACCTTCTTATTAATGTGCTCCTTTCCATTTGCCGTCAACGCGTTAGAAAAAGAAGCGCGCGTTATGCCGCAAGGCGGAATAGATAAAGCCCTGCTCGGACAAATTCTGTTTTTTGATACTTCGTTGTCTTTTAACGGTTCACAAAGCTGTGCCACTTGTCATAAGGCCGATGATGCGTTTGTGGATTTACGCGAGAACAGCATTGATAAAATGGTATCGCAAGGGGCGGATCCGAGTAAATTCGGCAAACGTAATACGCCGACGATGTTATATGCCAAATATGCGCCCGAATTTCATTATGATGAAAAATCAGGTGCTTATGTGGGCGGACAGTTTTGGGATGGCAGGGCTAAACATTTAGCCGAACAAGCCGGCGGGCCGCCGATTGATCCGTCGGAAATGGGGATGCCGGATAAACGCGCGGTGGTGGAACGCTTGTTGTATAATCCGATGTATTTTCAAACGTTTAGCAAAATTTACGGCGAACAGGTATGGCAGAGTGTAGATAGCGTTTATGCGGCGATGGAAGATGCGCTGGCGACCTTTCAAACGGAAAAGAAACTGTTGGCGCCGTTTGACAGTAAATATGATAAATTTCTAAAAAACGAAGTAAAACTGACCGCACTTGAGGAACAAGGACGACAATTATTCTTTGATAAACATAAAACCAATTGTTCCAACTGCCATCAGCTACACGAAGAATCCAATCATCAGGAAGAAACCTTTACTAATTATCGTTATTACAATATCGGCGTTCCGAAAAACAAGCGTTTGATTATGCACAATAATTTTGCGCCGGATTTTGTAGATAACGGTTTATCGGATAATCCGGCAGTGAACGGCGATATGCGACAAAAAGGCAAATTTAAAGTGCCGACTTTGCGCAATGTGGCTGTCACCGCACCTTATATGCACAACGGCGTGTTTAAAGATTTACACAGCGTATTAATGTTTTTAAATCATTTTAACGCCGATGACAGCAAGGCATTAATTGACGGTCCGCCGTGGGGCGAAGCGGAATATGCTCCGACGATCGATCATAAGGATCTGGACGCGCCGCCGTTAAGCGATACGGATATTCAGGCATTAATTGCATTTTTGGAAACGTTGACCGACGAACGTTATGAGCCTTTATTGCAACGGATAAAAAATCAAAAAAACGAGTGAAAATTGTGTCATAATAAAGCCGTTTGAAATCAACGGGCTTTAAATATGCAATGTAATCAACAGAATTTATTTTCTTTAAAACACGGCAAAATAAGTGCGGTCTTATTTTGCTGTGTTTTATTTTTAACAGCCTGCGATGAAAAAAAAGAACCGCCCGTCACACCGCCTAAAGAAGAACAAATACAAACCGAACCCGCAAGAGACGGTAAACTCTTGCGACGCGCCCTTTATTCCGCACTGACGTTACATTCGACAGAAATAAAAAATAGCGATCAAATGCACATATTGCGTGATTTATCGGAAGGATTGGTGATGTTGGATCGGGCGGGAAACGTGGTACCTGCCGTTGCCGAGCAATGGCAAAGCGATGATTTTAAAAGTTGGATTTTTGTTTTTCGTTCCGACCTGAAGTGGTCAAACGGCGAAAAGTTAAGCGCCCATGATTTTGTTCGTAGTTGGCAACAATTGGCGTTATCGGATAATCCGTTGAAACAATATTTGGCGTTTTTGAATCTGGAAAATGCACAAGCGGTGTTGGCGCAAAGCGTGCCGGTGGAAAGACTGGGTGTTTCGGCGTTAGATGATCGTACGTTAAGTATCCGTTTGGATAAAGCGGTTCCTTATTTGCCGCAAATGTTGGCGCACGTTGCCTTATTACCGCAATATTTATCGCCGCCACAGAATACGAGTCAAACGCCGCAATTTATCGGCAACGGCGCTTATCGTTTACGGCAACAACAAGCGGATTTGTTCATATTGGAAAAAAATCCGTTTTATTGGAATCCGACACAGGTTGCCTTTGAGCAGGTCAGTTATCAACAGATCAAGCCTAACCAATCCGTTGATAAATTGGATTGGGTGGATAATCCTCCGTTTAAGAATGAGCGGGTTATGTACTTTCCCCGACTCTGTACTTATTTTTATGAATTTAACTTTAAAGATCCTTTGTTAAAACAAAATGCGGTTCGTTCCGCGTTGACTTCAATGATTTCCGTGCCTGATATTGTACGCAACGATAAATCCATGTTGCCCAATTCGGTGAATTTCTTACCGCAGAATATGCAGTTCGAGCAGGAACGGGAATGGCAGCCGACGTTAGTGGAGCAGTTGTTATTGCAAAACGGCGTAACGGAAACAAATCCGTTGCAGTTAACGCTCAGTTATGACGATCAGGGCGTGCATCCGTTGATTGCCGATTGGCTGATTCGTACTTGGTCGCAATCGGATTTGATCCGCATTAAACCCGAAGCGCTTTCTCATAAACAGTTGTTGGAAAAACGGGCGGCGGGAGATTTTCAACTGATTCGTTCGGGTTGGTGTGCGGATTATAACGAGCCTTCCGCCTTTTTAAACCTGCTTTATTCGACGAGTCCGGATAATAAAACCGCATTTAGTCATGAAAAGATCGATAAACTGTTGGAACAAACGCTGAGCCCTGAAATTTCGGCGCAAGAACGCACCGCACTTTATCAGCAAGTGACTTTATTGGCGCAGCAGGAAAAAGCGGTTCTGCCGATTTTTCAGTATATGAAACCCGTGTATGTACATGACAGTTTGGCAGGTTACGATATGAACAATCCGACGGAAGTGATGTACAGCAAGGATTTGTTCCGTCAACCGCAAACTAAACCGACTGATACAGCGCAATAATCAGTGGCATCGTAATCACGCAAAGCAAGGTGGTAACGCCGTAAATGGCGCTGGCTTTGTTGGCGTCTTTTTTAAATACCAACGCCATTTGCGTCACCGTCGCCGCAGCTGGGCTGATGGTTGCCAAGAAGCTGATCATCACGATTGTTTCGCCGTTTTCCACCCAACCGGCAAAACCGCAGAGTTTGATCACCGCTAACAAACAAAGTGGGATCAAAATTAGACGCAAGAACGTCACCAAGTAAATCCGTTTGGAAGAAAGCAGCGAGCGTAGCGGAATGGCGGCGATAAGCATTCCCGCGATCAACATGGCATTCGGACCGATAAAAGAACCTAGCGCCGATAAAGTGCCGCTAATCATAGTCGGCAATTTGATCTGAAAGGCAAATAAAACTACGCCGACAATAATGGAAAGAATGTTGATATTGGTGAAAATATTTTTCAGCGTCAGATTGCCTTTGCCGCACAGAATCATCCGACAGTGCGTCCAAAACAAAAACACCTGCACGACAATAAAGCAGGTGGCGTAAATCACCCACTCGGGTCCGAATAACGCCATGACCAAAGGAATAATCAAATTGCCCGAGTTGGAATAAATGGCGGCGGCGTGTTCGAGCGGATCCAACTTCAACAAACGTTTCAATAGGCTGCCGAAAGCAATTAAAATCAAATGCAGGAAAACCGCCATGCCCAATGAGAGCAGCAATCCCTTTAACAGCGTGGGCGTGTAGCTGATTTGGAAGGCATTAATCATCACAGCCGGGCTGATAATATATAAACCGATTACGGATAACGGATAGCTGTCTTTGGATTTCAACAACTTGAATTTGACTAACGCATAGCCCATTAACACAATCAGTGTTAATTCGGTGATTTTAGCGGCGAGAAGTAGAGCAATATCCATAATGAACGACAACGACATTGAAAAGTAAACTCATAGTACGATTTTCCCGTCGAATTGAAAATAAAAAAATGCAAGAAGGGAGAATTTGCTATAATGCGACGCACCGGCTTCGTTTAAAAAACGCCATTAAAACCGACCGCACTTTTAAGGAAAATATATGTCATTACAACTTAATTCCGTTGCTCTTTTTCTCGTCGTGCTCATTTTTTTAGGCGTAGTGGGCAATAACAGTTCCATTACGATTTCGGCGACGGTTTTGCTGTTAATGCAGCAAACTTTTTTAACCAAATACATTCCGTTTATGGAAAAGCACGGGCTGACCATCGGTATCATTATTTTGACTATCGGTGTATTGGCGCCTATTGTTTCGGGAAAAATCCAACTGCCTGATTTTAAAGCGCTGTTACATTGGAAAATGTTATTGGCGATTTCCATCGGCGTTCTGGTTGCATGGTTCGGCGGGCAAGGTGTCGATTTATTAGGCACACAACCGATTTTAATTACCGGCTTGCTTATCGGCACGATAATCGGCGTTGCGTTTTTAAAAGGGATTCCGGTCGGACCGTTAATCGCCGCAGGGATTTTATCTTTTCTAATCGGTAAGTCCTGACGCCTTTCGTTCCGTTTCTGCATTAAAAATGAAGTAGTTAAAGCTAAATTATGAGCAAAGTTCAAGCAAAAAACCTATTCTCGCCCTTACAAAAATCATTGTTGTCCCAACTTAACGAGGTGATGATCATTGATCAACGCCGCCTTTCCGCGCGTATTAAAGGCATTGGTCATATAAAAAGCGAAGAAGGAAAAAATGCCGTTGCGACGGAAATTCAGCAACAAATTCAACTGGCGCAGGCACGTTTGCAAGGGCGTAAAAGTGCGGTCGAAAATCCCATCGTTTTTCCCGATAATTTACCGGTGAGCCAACGTAAAGCGGAAATTCAAAAGCTGATTGCGGAAAATCAGGTGGTGATTGTGGCGGGGGAAACCGGCTCGGGTAAAACCACACAGTTGCCGAAAATGTGTCTGGAATTGGGTTTCGGACAAAAGGGTTTAATCGGTCACACGCAGCCGCGACGCATTGCGGCTCGTTCGGTGGCGGCGCGTATTGCGGAAGAGCTGAAATGCGAACTGGGCGCTTTGGTCGGTTATAAAGTGCGGTTTAACGATCAAATCAGTGAAAATACTCAAATCAAATTGATGACCGACGGGATTTTGCTCGCCGAAATCCAGACCGATCGCTATCTGAATCAATATGATACCCTGATCATCGACGAAGCGCACGAGCGCAGTTTGAACAACGATTTTATTCTCGGTTATCTGAAACAACTGTTGCCGCGCCGTCCCGATTTAAAAGTGATTATCACCTCGGCGACGATTGATGTGGAGCGTTTTTCCAAACATTTTAACAATGCGCCGATTATTGAAGTGTCGGGCAGAACCTATCCGGTGGAAGTGCGTTACCGCCCGATTGTGGAAGATGACGAACAGGATCAGCTGCAAGGCATTTTGAATGCGGTGGATGAATTGCAGGCGGAAGGTCGCGGCGATATTCTGATTTTTTTAAACGGCGAACGTGAAATTCGCGATACGGCGGAAGCGTTGGAAAAGCAAGATTTACGCCATACGGAAATTTTACCGCTCTATGCCCGTTTATCGGCGCAAGAACAAAACAAAATTTTCCATCCGAGCGGTTTAAACCGTATTGTCTTGGCGACCAACGTAGCGGAAACCTCGCTCACCGTGCCGGGGATCAAATATGTGATCGATCCCGGTACGGCACGGATTTCCCGTTACAGTTATCGCACCAAAGTTCAGCGTTTGCCGATTGAACCGATTTCACAAGCTTCCGCTAATCAGCGCAAAGGGCGCTGCGGACGGGTGAGCGAAGGCATTTGTATCCGCTTGTATTCGGAAGAAGATTTTAACAATCGCCCCGAATTTACCGATCCCGAAATTCTGCGCACCAACCTTGCTTCGGTGATTTTGCAAATGACTGCATTGGGGTTGGAGGATATTGAAGCCTTTCCCTTTGTGGACGCGCCGGACAAACGCCATATTCAGGACGGGATTAAGCTATTGGAGGAGTTGCAGGCGTTTGAATTTAAACGAAGCAAATCAGGTGAAAAACGTCAATTAACCCAATGCGGTCGGCAGCTTGCTCAGTTACCCGTCGATCCCCGTTTGGCGAAAATGTTGCTAAGTGCGGTGGATTTTGGCTGTGTTTTGGAAGTAATGGTGATCGTTGCCGCACTTTCCATTCAGGATCCGCGCGAACGTCCGCAGGAGAAACAACAATCCGCCGATGACAAACACCGTCGTTTCGCCGATAAAAAATCCGACTTCCTCGCTTTTCTGAATTTATGGCATTACCTTCAGGAACAACAAAAGACATTGACTAAAAACCAGTTCCGTCGTTTATGTCAAAAGGATTACCTGAATTATCTGCGCGTACGCGAATGGCAGGATATTTATCATCAAATCCGCTTAACGATCCGCGAAATGGGCTTGCCGATTAATTCCGAGCCGGCAAAATATCAGCAAATTCACACCGCACTTTTGAGCGGTTTGCTGTCGCATATCGGTATGAAAGAAGCGGAAAAGCATCAATATTTAGGTGCCAGAAACGCCCACTTCGCCATTTTTCCGAACTCTGTGTTGTTTAAAAAACAGCCGAAATGGGTGATGGCGGCGGAACTGGTGGAAACCTCCAAGCTTTGGGGACGCATGAACGCCGAAATCGAGCCGGAATGGATCGAACCGCTTGCCGCCCATTTAGTGAAAAAATCCTATGCCGAACCGCGTTGGTCGAAAGCGCAAGGCGCCGTGTTGGCGGACGAAAAAGTCAGTTTATACGGCGTGCCGATTGTAGCGGCGCGTGCCGTGAATTACGGTG
>JBHBXR010000219.1:0-14224 GCA_041795785.1 Mesocricetibacter sp. | reverse complement strand
CGCCGCTTCAATCAATAAGGTGCCCGAACCGCACATCGGATCCACTAACGGCGTGCCTGCTTGCCAGCCGGAACGCAACACGATTGCCGCCGCTAAGGTTTCACGCAACGGCGCCTGACCGCTGTCTTCACGATAACCGCGTAAATGTAGCGCATCACCGCTTAAGTCAAGAGAGAGCACTAATTCCTCACGGTTTAAATAGGCGTGAATACGGATATCGGGATGATCTTTATCTACATCGGGACGGGCTTTGCCCTGCCGTTCAAAATAATCCACAATGCCGTCTTTCACCCGCATTGCGCCGAATTGCGTATGGCGGATTTCACGGTTGGTGCCGTTAAAATCCACTAAAAACGTGGTTCTTTCGTCAAAATAGTCCGCCCAATTCTGCCCGATAACGGTGGAATAGAGATCCAAATCGCTGTAAATTTTCGTGCTGACAATCGGCAGTAAAATCCGTGAACTCAAACGCGACCACAACAGCGTGCGGTATTGGGTTTCATCGTCCGCCGTAAAATGCACGCCGCCTTGCGCCACGCGGCAGTCCGTTGCCCCCAGTTCAGTGAGTTCGACTTTTAATAATTCTTCAAAACCGCGGGAAGTGGTGGCGAAAAGTTGTTTCATATTGTTGCTCTTAATTAGATGAAAATAGTTGAATCGGCACGATTATAACAGGTTTTAAAAGGGTGGATGTAAAATAAAAAATGCGGCGAAATTTCACCGCACTTTTGCTGATTGTCGTATGCTATCGGCTGCCTTATTTACTCAAACATTCCGCATAACTGTCCGCAGTGAATTGTAAGAAGTCGGCGTAAGCGTTTTTGCCTAAAGCCACTTTGTCCCCCATAGGGTCTAAACGACCGATATGCACGCCCGTGCCTTTGCTGAGGGTTTCAATCACTTTCGGCGTGAATTGCGGTTCGGCGAATAAGCAACTCACTTTATGTTCGGCGATTTCCTGTTTAATGATCGACAAGGTTTTGGCGCCCGGCGCAACCAGCGGGTTGATGGTGAAATAGCCGGTTTGTTTTAAACCGTAAGCGTCATTGAAATAACCGTAAGCGTCATGGAATACATAGAAACCTTTTGTTGCGAACGGCGCCAGCTGCGACTTGATTTTATCGCTTTGAAGAGCCAAAGTGCGGTTGAAATTTTCCAAGTTTTGTGCAATCAAGTCTTGTTTGGCGGGATATTGCTGTGCGAGTTTATCGGCCACTTTCTGCGCGACAATTTTACCGATTTGCGGCGAATACCAAATATGCCAGTTAACGCTTAAATCATCGTGCGCATGATTGTGATGCTCATGTCCGTGATTGTCTTTGTGATCATGTTTATGTTCGTCTTTATGTTCTTCTTTATGATGATCGTGGTCATGCTCATGGTCGTGATCGGATTTGCTCAAGAGCGGTTCCACATCGGCTAAATCCGCAATGGTAATCACTTTTTTGCGTTCGATATCATCAATGCTGTTATCTAAAAAACCGTCGATATCTTCACCGATCCACAGAATCAAATCGGCGGATTTCACTTTTTGTACATCGGAAGGTTTCAGGTTGTAGTCATGCGGGGACGCTCCCGGCGGCACGATAATTTCCACATCGGTGACACCGTCGGCAATGGAAGAAGCAATGAAACCTAAGGGCTTAATGGATGTGACCAAATTGGCTTGCGCCGTACAGGATACCGCGCCAATGGCGACAGCAAGAGCAGCTTTTTTAACATGTTGACGTAAAACAGTCATGATATTCTCCTTCAAAAATAATCAAACGGCACTAGATTATCCCTTTTTGAGAATAATTGCCATCTTTTTTTTTATTAAAAAATAAGATTGTTACGGTTTAGCGGTCAATTTATCAATCACACGGGCAACGGCAAAAAAACCGAACGTCGCCGTAATCATCGTAGCCGCTCCGAATCCGTTAGCGCAATTCATTGTCGCGGAAACGGGGCAGTCGCCTTCCGTTTGCGGAAAAATCAACGGTTGAGTGGAAAAAACGCAATCAATACCGAACTTTCTTTTCGGATTTTGACTGAAATGATAATTCTTGCGTAAAAGCGATCGCACTTTTGCCAGTAACGGATCCTGAACGGTTTTACTCAAGTCGGCGATTTGAATTTGACTCGGATCCGTCTGCCCGCCGGCACCGCCAATCGCCATCACCTTGATTTTATTCCGTTTACAATATGCAATAAGCGCCGCTTTGGTTTTTACGTTATCAATGGCATCAATTACATAATCATAGCCTTGATTGAGATAATCGGCTAAATTCTCGACGGAAAGAAAGTCATCAATAATATGCACTTCCGCTTCGGGATTAATATGTTGTACGCGTTCTTTCATCACCTCGGTTTTTAATTTACCGATATTGCCTGTCAACGCAGGCAGCTGGCGGTTAATATTGGTAACGCAAATATCGTCCATATCAATTAACGTCATTTTGCCGACCCCGGAACGAGCCAAGGCTTCAACCACCCAAGAACCTACGCCGCCGATACCGATCACGCAAATATGCGCTTGGCGTAAGCGTTCAAGAGCGGTTTGTCCGTATAAACGGGCAATTCCGCCGAAACGTTGTTGATAATTATCGACGCGTTCCATCAGCGCAACACCCAAACCCGTCCGTAGTGTTTGGATAAGCCTGAAATATGACCGGCTTCATCACCGATGCCGCGGTATAAATCGAAATGATGACCTTTCACCGCACCGCCCACGTCCAGCGCCACCATTAAATGCAGTTGATGTTCACCCGTCCAATTGCCGTTGTAATCGATTTGCGGCACTTCCACCAATAAAACCGAACCGGACGGCACCAAATTACGATCGGAGGCCACTGCCGCCATCGGTACTAAAGGCACGCCCGCCGAACCTTTCACTTTGCCGTAAGGATCGTTTTTAAAGAACACATAAGACGGATTACGTTCCAATAACGACTGTAAACGCGACGGATTGCGTTTCGCCCAATCGCGGATAGCCTGAATGGACATTTTTTCCTTCTCGATTTCACCGTCTTCCACTAACAAGCGCCCGATACTGGCATATTGAAAACCGTTTTGTCCCGCATAAGCGAAATAGTTCAAACGTCCGTCACCGAAATCCACATAACCGCTGCCTTGCACGCCCAGCAGGAAGTTATCCAACATGGAATCGCTGTATGCCAATTCCAACCCTTTGCCCGCCAAGGCGCCCGCATAAATTTGCGCGCGCGTAAAACGTTTATGCTTCGGCATAGCATAGATCGGCTGATTATACTGCGCCTGCGCCGTACGACGGGCATGAATCACCGGTGAATAATAACCGGTCATCAACACGTTTTGATAACCATCTTCCCCCGCCATTATCTGAGGGCGAATGCCGTAATTCGCCAAATCCTTCACATCGGCGCCTGCCAACACCCATTGGCTGATTTTGCCGTAATTATCGGCAAAGGCCGAAGTGATCTTGCCCGAATAGCTACGAACGTTGGACAGTTGAGTTAAAAAATCGCCCTGATTTACGACCGCACTTTGATTTTCCACCGTCGGCACGCTGGTAAAGACCGAGCTGCTGTAACTGCGTCCTTGATATTTGGCGCCGAATTTCTGCTTATCAATGTCCCCTGAAACTGTATTGCTTTTGCCTTGTTGTGTCGGCTGACCGGAACTACAAGCCGCCAATAAGGCAATTGCCAATAATGTGGTCACTTTATAAGTAAAACGCATTTTAAATCCTAATAATTATCCCGAGATTGAAAGGGCTATATGCTATCAAAAAAGCCGATAACGGACTAATCTTTTTTTCGTTATTCTATACCAACCTAACTTTTATAAAATGTTGAAAAAATCAACTCATTGTTTGTTTTTAGTGCAACCAAACGATAAAAACAAAATTTTTTCTTGCAATCATTTTTAAAAAGCGTATATTACGCCACCTCAGACGCGGGGTGGAGCAGCTTGGTAGCTCGTCGGGCTCATAACCCGAAGGCCGTCGGTTCAAATCCGGCCCCCGCAACCAGATTTAAAAAAGGCGTTGATGATAAAAAGTCAACGCCTTTTTGTTTTTATCCGTAAGGACAGACTTCCAATTTATTCAGCACATAAAAAAGCCGCCCTAAGGCAGCTTCTTCCCGAAAAAGTAATCGGTTATGCTACGACAACGACGTTGTCCGCTTTTTTACCGCGTTTATCATCAACCACATCGAAGGTTACTTTTTGCCCATCTTTCAAGCTACGAAATCCATCGCTCTTGATGGCTGAGAAATGTACGAACACTTCTTCACCTGTTTCTGCTTGTAAAAAACCAAATCCTTTTGTATCGTTGAACCATTTAACGGTTCCGTTCATTTGAGACATTGCTTGAATCCTAAAAACTTTGTATAAATATTGAGATAGCTAATAACGTGATGATTGTGATAAAACGCAATTATGTAGATTATGTAGATATCCATTGTTGCTTATGTAAGCAACGAGCATAGTAACAGCATATGCAAAAAATAACACGCTTTATTTGCCAAATCGGACAATTAATTTTGCCGATAAAAAATGCGATCCGTAGATCGCATCGTTTGACAATAAAAAGTGCGGTCGAAAAAACGCTTATTTTTCAATTAGGTCAGATAGGTTTCAGCGTTTTTTTGTGCCAGTTTATCCAATAATTTTTGATGAATACCGCCGAAGCTACCGTTAGACATCACCAGAATATGATCCGTCGGTTTAGCCTCTTCTACGATTAAATCCACTAAAGTATCCAAGTGCGCCGTCCATTTTGCCGGTTGCACGCATTTGTTGGCGATTTCCACCACTTCCCACGGAATATTGTCCGGCTGTAATAAAAAGGTGTAATCCGCTCGCACTAACGACGGCGCGATCTCATCTTTATGTACGCCCATTTTCATGGTATTGGAACGTGGCTCCAATACGGCGAGAATGCGAACACCACCACCTACTTTATCACGTAAGGCGGTGAGGGTTGCTTGAATCGCTTCCGGATGATGGGCGAAATCATCATAAACCGTAATGCCGTTTACTTCCCCTTTTACTTCCAAGCGACGTTTGGCATTAACGAAAGTAGCTAAGGCTTTGCAGGCATTCTCAATGGTCACACCGGCATGATGTGCCGCTGCGATTGCCATTAACGCATTGTGCATATTGTGCTGCCCGACAATATTCCATTGCACTTCAGCAACTTTTTCACCGTGATGAAATACGGCAAAATGGCTGCTGTCATTGCTAATCCGCTCCGCATACCATTCCTGTTCGTTGCCTAAAAACTGTTTCTGCGACCAACAACCCATATCCAGAGTTTCTTTCACGCTTTGTTCGTTCGCGTTGGAAAGCACCAATCCGTTAGCGGACATGGTTCTGATCATATGGTGAAATTGGCGCTGAATGGCTTTTAAATCATCAAAAATATCCGCATGATCAAAGCTGATATTATTGATAATTAACGTTTTCGGATTGTAATGAACAAATTTGGAACGTTTATCGAAAAACGCCGTATCATATTCATCCGCTTCAATCACAAAATATTGACTGTTGCCCAAACGGGAAGATACGCCGAAGTTGCCGGCGATACCGCCCACTAAAAAACCCGGCTCCAATCCGTTTTGTTCCAAAATCCACGTTAACATTCCCGTCGTCGTGGTTTTACCGTGCGTACCCGAAACGGCAAAAACCCAACGATTCCGCAATAAATTATCGTGCAACCACTGCGGGCCGGAGGTGTAAGGCAAGTTGTTTTCCAATACATATTCTACACACGGATTGCCGCGTTTCATGGCATTGCCGATAATGACCATATCGGGTGCAGGTTGTAATTGGTCGGGCTCAAAGTGCGGTATGATTTCAATTCCGCTTTCTTCCAAAAACGTGGACATCGGCGGATAAACATTGATATCCGATCCCGTCACATGAAATCCCATTTGTTTAGCGATAATCGCTAGGCCCCCCATAAATGTGCCGCATATTCCGAGAATATGTATATGCTTTTCACTCATTTGTTCGTCTCTTTTAATTTATGTCTTTAAATTTAATAAAAAATGTGTCACAGATCACATTGTGAACATTTAACTTTACTACTGATAAAGCGAAGTGGCTATAATAAATCAAGTTACCGATAGAGTAAATCATTCATCATTAAAGGACAAAATATGAAAACATTAGGCGAATTTATTGTTGAAAAACAAGCGGATTACCCACAAGCAAAAGGGGCATTGACCGGGATTTTATCTTCTATCCGACTGGTGGCGAAGATTATCCATCGCGACATTAATCGCGCGGGGTTAACCGCCGATATTTTAGGCAACGCCGGCAATGAAAACGTGCAAGGCGAAGCGCAAATGAAGCTGGATGTATTTGCCAATAATACTATGAAACGGGCGTTAATGGCGCGTGAAGAAGTGGCAGGCTTTGCATCGGAAGAAGAGGAAAACTTCGTGGCTTTTGATACGGAGCGCGGACGCAATGCGCGTTATGTGATTTTAACCGATCCGCTGGACGGTTCATCCAATATTGACGTTAACGTGGCGGTCGGCACGATTTTTTCCATTTATCGTCGCGTTTCACCGATTGGCACGCCCGTCACTTTGGAAGATTTCATGCAACCCGGTAATCAACAGGTCGCCGCCGGTTATGTGGTGTATGGCTCGTCCACCATGTTGGTTTATACCACCGGCAACGGCGTGAACGGTTTTACATACGATCCTTCATTGGGCGTATTCTGCTTATCCCATGAAAATATCCAGATTCCGCCGTCCGGCAAAATTTATTCTATCAATGAAGGGCAATATCTCAAATTCCCAATGGGTGTGAAAAAATACATTAAATATTGCCAAGAAGAAGACAAAGCCACTAACCGACCTTATACCTCCCGCTATATCGGCTCTTTGGTGTCCGACTTCCACCGCAATATGTTAAAAGGCGGCATTTATATTTATCCGAACGCCACCAATTATCCGAACGGAAAGTTGCGTTTATTATACGAAGGCAACCCGATGGCGTTTCTTGCCGAACAGGCGGGCGGCATTGCCACTGACGGTTATAATCGGATTTTAGACATAAAACCGACCGCACTTCACCAACGCTCACCGCTGTTTTTAGGTTCTAAAGAGATGGTGGAAAAAGCGCAAAGTTTTATGCGCGAATATGCGAAATAATTTTGGCTGCTTAGTACATATCTAGTAGTTGCACAATGCTCATTTTCAACGCCATACGAGAATCGTATGGCGTCAGAGCGTTGACAAACCCTATACGAGCCGTATAGGGTTACTTAATCTGAGCCGCTCTGCGGCTCTTCCATTCAGCCCCTGCGGGGCTGGGCTTAATGAACCTAGCACGGCTCGTGCTAGGTTATTTCTCAAAGATGAGCTTTGTCAGCAATCTAACGCCATACGAGAATCGTATGGCGTTCCTTTATCCGAACTACGTTTTTGTTTTACCGTCCTAAACAAGACCGGGCTAAATTAACCTTGTACGACTTGCACAAAGTTAAATATTTGTTTGTACAATTGTCGCATCATACTGTTTATTTTAAGAGTTCGGAAATCGCTTGCTGTAATGTCGGCAGTTGAAATTCAAATCCCTCAGCAATCAGTTTTATCGGTTGGACGTTTTGGCTGTCCAATAGTAGTTGCGAACGTTCGCCTAATACTAATTTCAACACAAAAGCCGGCACGGCGGCAAAATGCGGACGTTTTACAGCCGAGCTTAACATTCGGTTGAATTCCGCGTTGCGGATCGGATGAGGGGAAACCAGATTAAATGCGCCTTGGCAGGTTGGATGAAGGAGTAAAAATTCAATAGCGTTGATCATATCCGGTAATGCAATCCACGCCCAAAATTGTTTGCCGTTACCCAATTTACCGCCTAACCCGCAACGGTAAAGCGGTAGCATTCTAGCAAGCGCACCGCCTGATTTGTCCATTACAATGCCCGTGCGCAAGACACAAACTCGAGTATCGGCGTTTAATGCGGCGCCTTCCCATTGTTGACAAAGTTCGGCGGGAAAAGCATCGGACGGCGGTGTATTTTCATCTATGCGTTGTTCGCCGCAGTCGCCGTAATAACCGCAGGCGGAACCCGAAATAAAGGTGTGCGGTGGCGTAACGCTGTTGTTGATAAGTGCGGTCAGATTTTCGGTTAAATTAACGCGACTGTTTGTTAAACGTTCTTTTTGTTGCGCTGTCCAACGACGGTCAAAAATCGGTTCGCCGGCTAAATTAATGACTGCATCAAATTCATCAAAATTGGCATAGCAGGCTAGCGTAGAAAACGTCTTTACGGAAGCGGGCAGAATTTTTTTCGCTTTTTCGGGAGAACGCGTCAGAGCGGTAATTTGATGTTGTCCGGCAAGTTTTGCCGTGAGCGCAGAGCCGACAAAACCTGTTGCGCCGGTTATAAAAATGTTCATACGCCCTCCGTAAAAACAGGTTAAAAGGAATTTTCAAACAAACTATGGATGTTTTGAATTAATTCTTTAATATCAACGCCTTGAGTCGGTGTAATAAAAATCGTGTCATCACCGGCGATAGTGCCTAAAATGCCTTCCGCCTTGCCGACGGAGTCCAGCAGACGGGCGATCAGTTGAGCGGCGCCGGGGCTGGTTTTCACCACAATCAGTAACTCATTGTGATCAATGTCCAATACCAGATTTTTCAACGGACTACTGGTATTGGGTACGCTTAGTTCGTTCGGTAGGCAATAGACCATTTCCATACGCGTATTACGTGTACGCACCGCACCGAATTTGCTCAGCATACGCGATACTTTGGATTGGTTAATTTGGCTGAATCCCATTTCTTGTAAGGCATTGACGATTTCACTTTGCGATCCGAAACGTTCTTGGGCGAGTAATTCTTTAAATGCCGTTAATAAATTATCTGTTCTTTCCGTCATGCTGTTTTTCTTAATTCAAATGTTGAAGATAATTGCATAAATTCTGCATAAAAATGCAAAAATAATCAATAACCACGTAAAAAAATACGCAATAAGAAAAAAATAATGAAAAAAACTTGTTCTAGATCTCAAAATTGAATTTATCCGTTTGAATTTGTATTTTTTACCCTTTAAACTCTTCATTATTTATGTAATTAATCAATAAGGAGTACACAATGAAAGTAGCCGTATTAGGTGCCGCAGGCGGTATCGGTCAAGCGTTAGCGCTTTTACTTAAATTACAACTGCCGGCAGGTTCACAATTATCACTTTATGATATTGCGCCGGTGACACCGGGCGTGGCGAAAGACGTCAGCCATATTCCGACCGCCGTAAACGTGGAAGGGTTTGCCGGCGAAGATCCGACACCGGCATTGCAAGGCGCGGATGTCGTGTTGATTTCCGCAGGTGTGGCGCGTAAACCGGGAATGGATCGTTCCGACTTATTCAATATTAATGCGGGCATTGTGCGTAACTTAATTGAAAAAGTTGCCGTGGTTTGTCCGAAAGCCTGTATCGGTATCATCACCAATCCGGTGAACACGACGGTCGCTATTGCTGCGGAAGTGTTGAAAAAAGCGGGCGTGTATGACAAACGTAAGCTGTTCGGCGTGACGACATTGGATATTATTCGTTCCGAAACTTTCGTTTCCGAATTGAAAGGTTTGGATGTGGATCGTCTCAGCGTGCCGGTGATCGGCGGTCACTCAGGCGTAACCATTCTGCCGTTATTATCGCAAGTTCAATTTGCGGAGTGGAAAGCGGAAGAAATCGAACCGTTAACCAAACGTATCCAAAACGCCGGTACCGAAGTGGTGGAAGCGAAAGCAGGCGGCGGATCCGCAACTCTTTCCATGGCACAGGCTGCCGCCCGTTTTGCCCGTTCTTTGGTGAAAGGCTTGAGCGGTGAGAAAGTAATCGAATGTACTTATGTGGAAGGTGACGGCAAATATGCGCGTTTCTTTGCTCAGCCGGTACGTTTGGGTAAAGAGGGTGTGGAAGAAATTCTGCCGTTAGGTCCGCTCAGCGCTTTTGAACAAAAAGCATTAGAAGGCATGCTGGAAACCTTGCGTGCGGATATTGAATTAGGCGAGAAATTCGTTAATTCGTAATCAATAACTAATAAACGGAAAAAGCATAGCGGATTTAGCTATGCTTTTTTGTTTTATACGCTTGCCTAAAATGCTTTAACGCATTATCAAAACCGATAAAACTCGTCAAAAACCGACCGCACTTTAGTTAGTCGGTTTAGCTTCTTCAACCGGTGTGCCTTGCGGCGGATTCTGTTTGTCCAATACGTCCCAAACGCTTTCTTGCGGGCTTTCTGTCGCCGGTTCCGTTTGTGTTGTCGGTGTTTCATCCGAGGTGTGACTTATGGCAGACGCGTCACAGAAAGACTGATCTTTATCCGCCCAAACGGGAATATTGCGCACCGGCGTTTCGCAGTTCCAACCGCCGTATTGGGTAATTCCGACCCATTTGATGCTATCCGGTTTCGGCGGTTTTAAGGCGGTAGGGCGGCTTTGGTGCAGGTAACTTTTATAAATTTCTAATGCTCCCGTGGAGCCGGTTAAATTGGTTTCGCCGTTATCGTCCCGCCCTAGCCATACGGTGGTGACGTTTTGTCCGTCAATGCCGACAAACCAAGTGTCGCGCGCATCGTTAGTCGTTCCCGTTTTGCCGGCTAAATGTAAATGGGCAAAATCGTTCAATAAACTGCGTCCGGTACCGCGTTCCACGACTTGCTGCATTGCATATAAGGTTTGGAAAGCAGCTTCACGGGGAACGACCAGTTCTGCCGCCGGTGTACGTTGGTAGAGCAGATTTCCCTGACGGTCAACAATACTGTTGATGGTTGTTAGCGGCACTTTTTCCCCTTGATTGGCAATAACTTGATAGAGTTTTGTCACGTCATAAGGGGAGATAGAATAGGAGCCTAATAACATGGCGGGCACTTTAGGAATCGAGACTTTATCCCAGCCCATAGCCCGTTGGGTGTCAATGACTTTGGTTAAACCTACTTTCATTCCGATATTAACGGTGGGAATATTTAAGGAGCGTGCTAACGCATCCACCAACATTACTGAGCCGCTGTATTTACGGTCGTAATTGCGCGGTTGCCACGGTGGACTGCCTTTGGTGGTAATAGTGATAGGTTGATTATTAATCGGCGTATTTAATCTGAATTGTTCGGGATGCGTCAGCGCACTCAAATAAACGGGCGGTTTAACCAAAGAACCGATTTGTCTTTTTGCCATCAACGCACGGTTAAAACCTGCGTATTGGGTTTGTATGCCACCGACAATGGCGCGGACTTCACCGGAATGATAATCGGCGACCACCATAGCGGATTGTAAATGCGGATTTTTGACTTTAATTTGTAATAGCGCCGTTTCGTTTACAACTGCTTGTTCGGCATAACGTTGCTGATTCACATCCAACGTAGTGAAAATTTTCGCACCTAATAAATTTGCGCTTTTTCCTTCGCCTAAATGTTGACCGAGTTCATTTTGCAAGGTTTGAATAAATGCGGGGTAGTTGCGGGCGATACGTCCGCGTTCTTGTACGCCGAGCGGGCGATTTTTCAGCATATCGTAGAGCTCTTGTCCGATCATTTGATGTTCCAACATAAGCCCTAAGACAACGTTACGGCGTTCGAGAGCGTAAGTCGGGTTACGCCAAGGATTGTATAAAGAAGGACCTTTTACCATCCCCACCAGTAAAGCGATTTGATCCAAACTGATTTCACGAATCGGCAAACCGAAATAGAAATGGCTGGCGAGTTCAAAACCGTGAATTTGCGTATCACCGTTTTGACCTAAATAAATTTCATTCAGGTAAGTTTCTAAAATGGTGTTTTTATCGTATTGCCAATCCAGCATGATAGCCATCAAAGCTTCGTTGATCTTACGCGATAAAGAACGTTCACTGGTTAAAAACAGGTTTTTAACTAACTGTTGTGTCAGCGTACTACCGCCTTGTACGGTTTGTCCCGCTTTAATATTGGTGATTAATGCCCTTGCGATCCCTAATATGCTGATACCGTTATGTTCATAAAAATTGCGGTCTTCGGTTAAAATTAGAGTGTCAATCAATAGGCGCGGATAATTTTGCAGAGGAATTGCCAAACGTTCCTCTTGTTCCGATTGCAACATTGCAATTAATCGCGGCGCTAAGCGAAAATCTTCTACGGTGCGACGATTGACCAAATCCTCAATAACCTTGAGTTGGTTATCAATATAGCGTAAACGGAAAACCCGTTGCGCTTCGGGTTGATCGGGAAAAGTAAAGGCGCGGCGCAACAAGACGATTGTATTTTCTTCAATTTTGAAATCGCCGGGGGCTGCAATAGAAGTGGTCTGGCGATAACCGTTGTCCAATAATAGCCGCTTGGTATCGTCCAAAGTCAATTTGTTGTGGATGCTGATACTTTCAATACGGCTGTAAACTTCCGCCGGAAGTCGCCAGATTTGTCCGTCCATTTTGGCACGAATTTGCCCGCCGAGATACATACCGTAAAATGCCGTAAAACAAAAAAGGACAAACACGATTTTGATGAAGAAACCTATTTTTGAGTTTTTTCCTGCGGGAATATCCTGTTCTTCTAATGCAGACTCTTCTTGTTCCGACATTAAGTTACTACCTTATATGTTGTTGCTTGACCGGCGAATTCTAGCATAATCTTTTCCTTTTTGTGCACTGTTAAATGAGTGTTTATCTATTGTTTTTAAACAAAAGATAGGATAAAGTTAATCCCGCGTTGGTGGCAATGCTTCAAAAAAGACGTTTTATGAAATGTAAATTTCATAAAAAATGTGATCTAAGTCAGTAAATTGAACATCAGATTTATTTTTTTTATTGACGAAAGAATTTTTCTTTGGCAAGATTGAAGCGCTTACAAAAGAGCAAGCTTTGACCTTTCGAGTTTTGGAAAGTTCAATTTAATTGTTTATTAGAATAAATTCTGTGAAGGAATGATTGTTATGAAAAAGACATTAGTAGCACTAGCAGTTGCAGCAATGGCGGCAACTTCTGCAAACGCAGCGACCGTTTATGAACAAGATGGCACAAAAGTTGAACTGAGCGGTTCATTACGTTTACTTTTAGGTCAATTGAGCAAAGATAACCGTGGTGATTTAATCAATGACGGTTCACGTGTATGGGTGAAAGCCAGCCAAGATTTAGGTAACGGTTTAAGCGCATTAGGCGGTTTTGAACTGCGTTTTGATAACATTGATAACTATGATTCTATGTCTGCGGCTGAACAAAAAGCAGCTAAAGCACAGAATACATTCCGTAATCCGCGTGCCCGTCAAGTATTCGGTGGATTTGCACACAAAGATGTCGGTACATTGACATTCGGTCGTCAAGAAACCACATTGGATACAGTTCAATTATCTGATTTCGCATACAGCTTCGGTGGTAACAATAACCTGACTGACTACGCGGAAAAGTCAGTTAAATTCCGTTCGGCAGAGTGGGCGGGTTTCAGTTTCGGTGCTGATTATTTATTCGGTACTGCAAACAAATCTCAAGCAAACACTTACAAATACGGTTATGGCGTATCTGCATTCTACAGCCAAGAGTTAGCTAAAGACTTCGGCTTGAACTTAGCGGCAGGTTACGGTGTAGATAAATACGATGATGCAAATACAGCAACCAGCAAAACAGGTCAAAAAGATCAAAGTTGGAGAACTTCTGCTCAATTAGTATTTGGTCCGGCTTCTTTAGGCGTTGAGTTCGGTCGTACAGATGTTAAAGTGAACAAAAGAACAACAGAAAGAGGAAGAAATTTCTTATTTGGTGCTAAATATCAAGTAATTGAGCCGACAGCAGTTTACTTCCAATATCAAAACAACCAAACTAAAGTTGTTGCGACAGGTGCTAAAGAAACTGAAAACAAATACGTTGTAGGCGCAGATTACAAACTTCACAAAAACGTAGTTACTTATGTGGAGTTGGCTCGTAGCTTAACTAAAGACAATTCAGCTCCGGTTGTTAAAGGTAATGATACTGCGTACGGTGTAGGTTTACGCGTATTCTTCTAATAACTTAGCTAGATTTTATGAAAAACCGGTCTTCTTGATCGGTTTTTTTATTCATCGTGAGTAAGTAAGGTTTAGTGATGAAAACACAGAAAAAATAAACCGCACTTTTTATTTAAAAGTGCGGTTTGATTATAGCTAGACAGAGTCTAGCTATAAAAACCATACGCTATGCGTATGGAATCAAAGAGCTTAAGCGGTGAACAGAATAAAAAAATCCTCCTATAATGAATAAGGCTGACAACCAAAATTCAGAATATAGGAGGATAAGT
>JBHBXR010000218.1:0-3039 GCA_041795785.1 Mesocricetibacter sp. | reverse complement strand
GGTTATGCGATGGTAATCAATATGATGCGTGCCGGCGCTTTAATGCCGTTCTTCTTCCTCGGTTTCGTGATCGCCTCGTTCTCTAACTACAACTTAGTCGGTTTGGGTATTTTAGGGCTTTGCTTAGCCATGGTTTACATTCAATTAAACCCGCGTTTCAATCAAGCGACACTTCCTGCGTCAAGCAACAACAACCGTCCGCTTGCCGATGATGAACTTGAAGGTCTATAAGAAGGAAAATAGTATGTCAGAAAAAAAATTAACTAATGCAGATATTCGCAGTATTTACACCCGTTCAACCTTCTTATTAGGCTCATTCAACTTTGAGCGTATGCAGTCCATGGGTTTCTGCGTCTCAATGATTCCGGTCATCAAACGTTTTTACAGCAGCAAAGAAGACCAAGCGGCGGCATTAAAACGCCATCTTGAGTTCTTCAACACCCAGCCTTGGGTCGGTTCCGCCGTAATGGGCGTTACCGCCGCAATGGAACAGGAACGCGCCAACGGCTCAAAAGACATTGACGACGCGGCAATCAGCGGGGTGAAAGTCGGTTTAATGGGACCGCTTGCCGGTGTGGGCGACCCGATTTTCTGGGGTACCCTACGTCCCGTTTTCGCTGCGCTCGGCGCAGGCTTAGCCTTAACCGGCAGCTTATTGGGGCCGTTATTGTTCTTTATTTTAATCAACCTCGCCCGTTCTTTAACCCGCTGGTACGGATTTAAATACGGCTACGAAAAAGGAACGGAAATCGTCAGCGATATGGGCGGCGGTCGCTTGCAAAAATTGACGCAAGGGGCATCCATTCTCGGTTTATTCGTTATGGGCTCACTGGTATCGAAATGGACGAGTATCAACATTCCGTTTGAACTCTCCCGCTATAAAAACGCATTGGGCGAAGAAGTCGTCACCACAGTGCAAAGCGTATTAAACGATCTTTTACCGGGCTTGGCGGCGTTATTATTAACCTTCTTCTGTATGTATTTATTACGCAGAAAAATCAATGCCATGTATATTATCTTCGCCTTATTCGGCGTCGGTATTGTCGGTTATCATTTCGGTATCCTTGCATAAAAAAACAAATGGAAAAATCAGGGCGGCTTAGACCGCCCTGATTTTTTATATGTGATAAAATGTGCACAAAGTGCGGTCGGTTTTTGAAGTGTTTTAAAAACAGGACAACGATGACGCGGGTTTCCCTACGTCATCAAAGCCAGCAGCTATGCAACTTTATATTAAAAATCACAAATTCTCACTTCCACGCCGCTACCGCGCAATAGATCCGTAATGGATGTCGGCGGGGTGGTGTCGGTGAAGAAATATTCTACATCTGTGATAGAGCCTAATTTAACGATAGCAGGACGGCTGAATTTGGAATGATCGGCAGCCAAAATAGTGTTGCGCGAGCTTTCGATAATCGCGCGTTTTACTTGCACTTCGTGAAAATCATAATCCAGCAGCGAGCCGTCCAAATCAATGCTGCTGATACCTAAAATGCCGTAGTCCAAACGAAATTGGGAAATAAACGCAATGGTGGCTTCACCGATAATACCGCCGTCTTGACGCAAAGAACCGCCCGCCATGGTGATTTTAAAGGTTTCGTTTTGCATTAAAATATGGGCGGCATTCAGATTGTTGGTGACAATGCGTAAATTTTTATGATTTAACAAGGCATTGGCGACGGCTTCGGGAGTGGTGCCGATATCAATAAACAGAGAAGAACCGTCCGGAATCAGTTTTGCCACTGCCTGTGCAATTTTCATTTTTGCTTGGGAAAAGAATTGTTTACGATCACTATAATCGCTGTTTTCAGAACTGGAAGGTGAAGCGGCGCCGCCGTGATGACGACGGATTTGATTGTTTTCCGCCAATTCGTTTAAGTCACGGCGAATGGTTTGCGGGCTGACGTTCAATAAAGACACCAGTTCTTCCGTGCTGATGTAACCTTGTAATGTAACTAATTCGATAATTTTTTGATGGCGAAGCGATTGTTTCATATTAGTGCCTTATTGGAATTGATTGATTTATTCTAGTGCAAATCAGGTTCGCTGGGTAGATTTTGCCTGTAAAAAACCGTACGCCAAACCGACAATTAACCCTGAAATATGTGCGCTGTTGCCCATTTGAATATCAATCAGCGGACTGATAAAACCGAAACCGATCCCCACCAGCAACATATTGAAAAAGCCCTGCGGCAGATTAAAGGGTTCGGATTTGCCGAACCGATCAACGCCGAACACAAAACCGAGCACCGCATAAACCACGCCGGACAGACCGAAAAATGCCGGCCCTGAAGCAAAATTTTGCGCCACGCCACTGATAACGGCGGAAAGCAGATAAAGCAGAATCAATTTTCCGCTGCCGAATTTACGTTCAATCATATCGGCGAAAATCCACCACCAAAGCAAATTAAACGCAATGTGCCAAAGCGAAAGATGCACTAAGCTGTGGGTGACATAACGCCAGATTTGCCCCTCTTGTTCAGGATAGGCGGGGTAATGAAAGGCTTGCATAATCGACTGCTCCCAACCGATGAGCTGTAAAAAATAAATAAGGGCGCAAAGTGCGGTGATAAATAGAGTAAATTTTCCGTGCCGTAACAAGGCGTTGAAATGAAAACCGGCTGAGCGGACGAAATTTTGCGCCGAATAAGGATGATGTGATGAGGCGGATGTACCGCTTTGCCAGCCCGCCTGACGATAACGCTCATGGTTCGGGTTCTGAATGAAGATCTGCAATTCCTGCATAATCTGCGCAGCGCAAGCTAAATCCGACGGCAAATATAACGCCGTGACCGCATTTTGTCGCTCGTCGGTTTCTTCCCGTAAAATCAATTCTTCCCGATATTTCGCCCGTATATAATCACGGAAAAGCACACAAAAAATCGGCTGTTTACTTCTCAATAATGGCTGCATTTGCTATATTCCTGTCTCAATTTAACCGCACTTATTTTAACGGATGGAAAACGCAATGGAAAAAGAAAATATGCCGCAGGGCTTTAGCCGCTTCAGTTGGATGTTAGTAGGCTTCTGCCTGCCGAT
>JBHBXR010000217.1:0-3190 GCA_041795785.1 Mesocricetibacter sp. | reverse complement strand
CGATAACAATTTTCCGAGCCCGCTTTGTCGTTTAATCGGATTTTTAACCGCACTTTTCCAGATGTTTTCATTGCTGAATACGGTCAGTTTATTTTTTGCCCTGGTGACGGCGGTGTAAATTAATTCTTTCGATAACAGTGGATTGTTTTCCGTCGGCAACACCAGTAACGTATGAGCAAACTCGGAACCTTGCGATTTATGCACCGTCAGGGCGAACGCCGGTTCATGATTCGGCACGCGGCTGATGGAGACGCTTTTATAGCCATTGCCCGTTTCAAACCAAACCTTGCTGTTGCCTAAATACAGCCCGATATCGCCGTTAAACAGTCCGCTGCTACTGTCGTTTTGATTAACCATAATGGGCTTGCCGATATACCAGTCACGACTGTGTTTAAAGCTCAACAAGCCTTTTTGCATCAAACGATCCGCAATCGCCTGATTGAGTTTATCCAAACCCAAATTGCCGCCGCGAAGTGCGGTCAAAAATCTGACCGAATTAAAAAGATTGAAAATCCGCGCTAAATTTTCCTGCGTCCACGCTTGGTTTTGTTCAAGGATCTGACGGATGCTCTGCAAATAATCGGCATATTTTTGCACCGCCCGTTGTAGCACCAATTCCACACAACGCGTCTGATATACAGCCTTATCATCGCCTTCCTCAGCGGAAAACGCAACGCATTCAATATCTTCATATTGCTCAAACAACGTCCAGCTTTGGTTTGCCTGCATTTCATTCACCGTTTGGGCTAAATGTCCGATACCGGAGTATTGATGAAAACGACGGCTTTCACGCAGATAACAGAGATGATCGCGAATCGGATTGCCTTCCGCTTGATTGGTCAATTTTTCCCCCGTGCACTGCGCCAAATATTCCGTCAGTTCGGTGCTGTAACCCTGCTCCATAAACCGCCCTAACTCCCCGATTACGGCGCCCGCTTCAACGGAGGCAAGTTGATCCTTATCGCCTAATAAAATCAATTTGGTTTGTGTTTTTAGCGCCTGCAATAATTTTGCTATTAACGACAAATCAATCATGGAGGCTTCATCCACTACCAATAAATCTATCGGTAACGGATTCTGACGGTTGAATTTTGTGCTTTCCTCAAACAAACGGACGCCAAGCAAACGGTGAATCGTCACGCTCTCGGTTGGAATCGTTTGAGCCAGTGTGTGCGCCAATTTCATCTCCGCCAAGGCAAGACCGATACTTTCCGTTAAACGGGCGGCGGCTTTGCCGGTAGGTGCCGTCAGCGCAATGCGCAACGGCGCTTGCCGTTGCTTTAAACGTAGCGCTTGTGTTGCCACCAACAAACGCGCTACGGTGTAGGTTTTGCCCGTTCCCGGTCCGCCCGAAATCAAGCAAAACCGCTGACGCAACGCCGTTGCTACGGCAATTTTCTGCCAATTGATTTGTTCCTGCGGCGCAAAATAACGGTCTAATACGGATTTAATGTCCTGAGTCGGCAGCGGCTGTAAAACGCGTGAATTTTCCACCGCACTTTTCAGATATTGCGCCACCTGATACTCATCTTGCCAAACGCGATAAAAATAGAGCGCACCGTATTGAAACACCAAGGGCGTAATTTTGTGTAGCGGCGTTACGCTGAAAGCAATGTGGTTTTGTAATGCCGTTTGCCACTGCATAATCGGCAAATTGTCTATTTTGTCTTTTATTTCAGACAGGTAATGACGATTGTCGGCGAAGGAACGGTAAGCCAATCCGAACAAATTATGGGCTAAATGCGGATCCAAATATAAACAAGTGTTGCCTTGTTGATGACTGTTATTACACAGCGCTGCCAGCAACACCGCCAAATTTTGTATCGTTTGCGGATAACCGTACGGCTGCTGTTTTTTATGGATCAAACGGGCAAAATAATAATCCCCTTCGCTGATCACTTGTTCTTGTTTCAACCGCGCCAAAATATTAAGCATAAAACAATGCCTCCAATGCCTGAATCAACGCCCAATCGGGTTTGTGGAAAAATACGCCGTAATCGGCATTTTCACCGTTCATTCCACGCAAAAAAGTATAAATGGCGCCGCCGAAATGGGTTTCGTAATGATAATCGGCGAGGCGTTTTTGCAGATAACGGTGTAACGCTAAAATATACAGTAAATATTGCAGATCATAATGATTGGTTTCCATCACTTGCGTCAGTTCTTCTTGCGCATAGTCGGCGCGCCGATTGCCCAATAAATTGGATTTATAATCAAGTAAATAATATTTATTTTGATGAATAAACACCAAGTCAATAAAGCCGCGTACCATTCCTTGAATATCATCGAACAAAAAGGCTTTTCCGCTGCCGAAACGGTGCTGTTGCAAAATCCGGTTAAAACGCGCAACGGAAAAATCGGCACCCAATTTAAGGTAAAACTGCATTTCCTTTAAGCAAGAGTGCGGCGGCAGGCAAGCTAACGTCAAGCCGCTGTCATGCGCCAATAAAGGCGTATGCAACACTTGATTAAGCCATTGCTGCATGGGGGCGAGCCATGCTTCGTCGAGCTGTAAATTCTGCGCCAGTTTCGCCGTATGTTCGCTTTTAACGCCTTGAGTGAAATCCAATTTTTCCAATAAACCGTGTAACGCAATGCCCACTTGAATACCGTTCGGAAAATCTATCGGCGTATAAGCGGGCGGAAAGTCTTGCCAATCGCGACTAAGCGGCATATCGGCAAGCCGTTCCCTTTCCGTGAGCAACGGGTTGTCATAATCCGCCGCCTGATCAAAAACACTGAAATTTTCCACCGCACTTTCCGTTCGCGCTACGGATTGATAATAATGATTGCGTTTGTTTTTATCGTGCATTGCACTGAGCGCCGTGAAGCTGGAGAGCGTCCAGTTTTGTTCGATCCGTCCGTGAAATTCCGCCGCTTGAAGATGATCGTTTGGTTCCGTCGGCGCCAGTTTTTCCTCACTAATCTCCTGAGACTGATAAATCGCGATATGCTCTTCCCCGATACGCCGTTGAAGCTGTTCCAAATACGTCAAGGTTTCGGCAGATTGCGCCGTAATCGGTTGTTCGCCGATTTCCCCCTGCGTCAAGACGTATAACAGCGCACTCCAATGCCCTTTTTCAAAGTGTGTCGGTAATATCAGACAGAGCTGATATTTGGCACGCGTCAAAGCAACATAAAGCAAGCGCATTTCTTCCGCCAACTGTTCTTTTTGCGCCTCATGTTGATG
>JBHBXR010000216.1:0-8010 GCA_041795785.1 Mesocricetibacter sp. | reverse complement strand
CGCCAAGGGTGCATAACAGCGGTCACTGGACACAGTTGGGCTGTTCCGTCAGTCAGTTTGAATTGCATTTACGCGCATTGCTCGATTTGCCGACACCGCAGTTACAAACCTTTGCGCCGAGCGCTATGGTGAATTTAATCGGTACCGAACATAACGCCCAATGGTTGAATACGCCGTTCAGTCAGGTTCACTGGTACGGCAAGGAAGTCCGCACGGGACGTAAAGTCGGACATATCAATTTGTCTCATCCTGATAAAAACGTGATTATCCGACAGCTGGAAAAATTACGCGGAGAACTGCCGGAAGATTATCAGTCTGGTTTAAATTGGGCGGTGGAAAAATTAAAATAATGCAATTTTTAACCGCACTTTTAAGATTTTTTTCAATAAATCGGATAATTACATAAAATTTTTATAACAGCACTTGCCAAGACAGTGCAGGTAAAGTATAACAGACGCATTCAAGTCAAACACAACAAAGGAATTATCTCTATGTTCGAACATATCAAAGCAGCTCCCGCCGATCCTATCCTCGGTTTAGGCGAAGCTTTCAAAGCCGAAACCCGTTCTCCTAAAGTGAATTTAGGTATCGGCGTCTATAAAGATGCGCACGGCAATACGCCGATTATGCGCGCGATAAAAGCTGCCGAAGGTCGTTTATACGAACTTGAAACCAGTAAAAACTATTTGGCGATTGACGGCGTGGCGGAATTCAACGCACGCACGAAAGAATTGCTGTTCGGCGCCGATTCCGATGTGGTGAAAAAATCCCGCGCCAAAACCGTACAAAGTCTCGGCGGAACCGGCGCATTGCGTATTGCGGCGGAATTTATCAAACGTCAAACCAAAGCGCAAAACGTCTGGATCAGCACACCGACTTGGCCTAACCACAACGCTATTTTCAATGCAGTCGGCATTACTATCCGTGAATATCGCTATTATGATGCGGAACGTAAAGCGCTGGATTGGGACAATCTGATTGCCGATTTAAGCAATGCGGGCGAAGGCGACGTCGTATTGTTACACGGTTGCTGCCACAACCCGACCGGTATCGATCCGACGCCGGAGCAATGGAAAACCTTGGCGGAAATGTCCGTGCAAAAAGGTTGGTTACCGTTATTCGACTTTGCTTATCAAGGTTTAGCCAACGGTTTGGACGAAGATGCCGTCGGCTTGCGCACCTTTGCCGCAAACCATAAAGAATTATTGGTTTCCAGTTCTTACTCTAAAAACTTTGGCTTATACAACGAACGTGTCGGTGCCTTCACCTTAGTGGCGGAAACGGAAGAAATCGCCGCAACGGCTTTAACGCAGGTAAAATCCATCGTGCGCACCCTTTATTCCAACCCGGCGTCGCACGGTGCGGCAACGGTTTCATTAGTATTGGATGATCCTAAACTGCGTGCGGAATGGGAAGAAGAATTGACGGAAATGCGTAACCGTATCAAACAGATGCGTCATAAATTCGTCGAATTGTTAAAAGAATACGGCGCACAGCAAGATTTCAGTTTTATTATCGAACAAAACGGTATGTTCTCATTCAGCGGGTTAAGTGCAGAGCAAGTGGATCGGTTGAAAAACGAATTTGCGATCTATGCGGTACGTTCAGGCCGCATCAATGTTGCGGGCATCACGGAAGACAATATCCGTTATCTGTGCGAAAGCATCGTGAAAGTGCTGTAACAGCCATTCAACAAAAAAGTGCGGTGGATTTTACCGCACTTTTTTTTATTCTCTTTACTCCCTCAAATCCGATTTGGTTGTCCCCTTGGTTGATAAAACAACGCAAAATCCAACCGCACTTTTTTAACGCCTAAATCCGTCTTGCCTGCCAATAAGCGTTTTTCCAATAAGGGCTGTTTAGAGAAGAATAAATTACGCCGCCTTTGGTGGAGGCATGTAAGAATTTATCTTCTTTCACATAAATGCCGACATGATAGCCGTTCGGTCCGCGTCCGGTTTTAAAGAACACCAAATCACCGGTTTGAATATCCTCTTTTTCGATAAAGTGACCGTATTTCGCTTGATCTTTGGTCATTCGCGGCAAGGGAATATCAAAGCGGTCCATAAAGGTTTTTTGTACGAAACCGGAACAGTCTATGCCGTTACGGCTTTGTCCGCCGATACGGTATGGGGTTCCCGCCCATTCATATTGCTGCTCGCTTAATAATGCGATTACCATAATGGGATCGTTAAGTTGCCCTTTATATTTTATGGCGGAATATTGAGAACCCGAACAAGCCGTTAAAATGGCTATTGTGACTGCTAATAATAGTGATTTTAACGTGACGTACATTTGTCTTACTCTCATCATAAGATAAAGCTATCTGCGATAAACAGATAGCTTTGGCTTAATTACATACGAAACTAACTTTTAGGTTTGGTTTTTTCCACTCTGGCGCGTAGTTTTTGACCCGGTTTGAACACCACTACACGACGAGCGGAAACCGGTACGCTTTCCCCCGTTTTCGGGTTGCGTCCCGGACGGGATGCCTTATCGCGTAACTCAAAATTACCGAAACCCGATAATTTCACGTCTTCACCGCTTTCCAGCGCCACACGAATGCTCTCAAAAAAACTCTCTACTAACGCTTTTGCGTCAGCTTTAGTCAAGTCGTGCTTTTCAATCAGGTTTGAAGCAAGTTCTATTTTAGTCAATGTCATAATTTAATCTCTCAAGTAAGCATTAAAACGTTGTTTTAATTCGGCTAATACCACAGATATGACCGCATTAATATCTTTTTCTTCAAGAGTTTTTTCAGTATCTTGAATTATTAAGCTAATGGCTAAGCTCTTTTTCCCTTCAGGCAGATTGGAACCCTGATAAACGTCAAACAGACTGACATTTACCAATTGTTTTCCGCCCGCTTGACGACAGGTCTCCAGCACTTCTCCCGCCGGAACCGCATTGTCCACTACCACCGCGATATCACGTTTATTGGCCGGGAAACGGGAAATTTCTTTTGCACTCGGCACTTCACGCTCTGCTATCGCCGCCCATTCGATTTCAAATACGATTGGTTTACCCGATAACCCCAACTGCTGTACCACTTTCGGATGTACCGTACCGATAAAACCGATTTCCTTATCATCCAGCATAATTGCCGCCGATTGACCCGGATGTAATGCTGCATATGATTTTGCTACAAAACGCAAACGATTTCCAGCTTTTGTTAAGGATAAAATACGTTCCAAATCCCCTTTTAGATCAAAGAAATCGACATTTTCTCCTTTATGCTCCCAATGAACGGGACGTTTGTCACCGACAATCAGTGCGCCAATTACGTATTCCTGACGTACGCCGTTCTCCGCCGTCGCATCCGGAATAAAGCGTAAACCGCTTTCAAAAATACGCACGCGGTTTTGTTGACGGTTTTGATTATACGCCGTCGTTGTCAATAAACCCGGCAGTAAGGATACGCGCATTGCCGACATTTCACGGGAAATCGGATTCGGCAAAATCAAGGCGTTCTGTTCCGGATGTAACAATTGCTGCACTTCCGGATCAACGAAGCTGTAAGACACGATTTCCTGATAATCACTGTCCACAAACGCCGTACGTACACGAACCATTTCCAACAAATTTTCCGGAATGTCCTTCATGTGTAAATGCGCCAAAGGTGCATTGTTCGGAATGCTGTTATAACCGTAAATACGCGCCACTTCTTCAATTAAATCTTCTTCGATTTCAATGTCGAAACGCCAGCTGGCGGAAGTAACCGTCCAAACATCATCGGCATATTGCACTGCCAAACCGAGACGTTCAAAAATCTGCGTTACGGTCGGGGTATCAATATGATGTCCCAATAAACTGTCCAATTTGGCTCGGCGTAATTGCACTTGTTGTAATTTCGGCAGATGTTGTTCGCTTACAGCTTCACAGATTTCACCCGCTTCACCGCCGCAAATTTCCAGTAAAAGTGCGGTCGCTCTTTCCATCGCTTTATGTTGCAACATAAAGTCCACGCCGCGCTCAAAACGATGCGAACTGTCGGTGTGCAAACCATATTGTCTCGCTCTGCCGGTAATCGCCAACGGCGCAAAGAAAGCGGCTTCAAGGATAACGTCTTTAGTTTCGCCGTTTACACCGCTTTCTTCACCGCCAAAAATACCCGCCATTGCCAGCGGACCTTTTTGATCCGCAATCAATAAAGTATTGCTTTGCAATTTTGCCGTGCTGCCGTCCAACAATACCAATTCTTCGCCGTCTTTCGCCATGCGCACTTGTACGGGTTGACTAATTTTTGCCGCATCAAAGGCGTGCATCGGCTGTCCGAGTTCCAATAAAATATAGTTGGTAATATCCACAATCGGATCGATAGAACGCAATCCGCAACGACGTAATTTTTCTTTCATCCAGTTCGGCGTTGCCGCTTTAACATTCACGTTTTTCACTACACGCAGCAAATAACGCGGACAAGCCTCAGGGGCAGACATCTCAATCGCAACTTTATCCGCAACGGTCGGTTTCACTGAAGTAAAGTGCGGTTCATTTACCGCGAGATTATTCACCACTCCGATTTCACGGGCAATACCGCGAATGCTTAAACAATCGGCACGGTTTGGCGTCAAACTGATCTCAACGGCTTTATCGTCAAGTTGTAAATATTGGCGTAAATCCGTACCAATCGGCGCATCTTGCGGTAACTCGATGATACCGCTATGATCTTCGGAAATGCCTAATTCGCTGAATGAACACAACATCCCTTCCGACGGCTGACCGCGTAGTTTGGTTTTCTTAATTTTAAAATCACCCGGCAAGAGCGCGCCCTCAACGGCACAAGCCACTTTCAACCCCTGACGGCAATTCGGCGCACCGCACACGATATCCAACAGGCGCTCGCCGCCGACATTCACTTTGGTGACGCGTAATTTATCCGCATCGGGATGTTGCGCGCATTCCACCACTTCACCCACAACCACGCCGTTAAACTCGCCGGCAATGTTTTCCATGCCGTCCACTTCCAAACCGAGCATCGTGATTTGCTCGCATAACTGTTCCGTGCCAATCGCAGGATTAACCCACTCGCGCACCCATAATTCACTAAATTTCATTATTTGTATCCTATCTCTCGGGAACGTATCCCATACGCTCCGCCAACCAAATTATTTAAACTGTTTTAAAAAACGCAGATCGTTTTCAAAGAACGAACGTAAATCCGTGACGTTGTAGCGTAACATTGTCAAACGCTCAACCCCCATTCCTGCGGCAAAACCGGAATATTCGTTCGGATCGATACCCACATTGCGCAACACATTCGGATGCACCATACCGCAACCCAACACTTCCAGCCATTTGCCGTTTTTACCCATAATATCCACTTCCGCAGAAGGCTCGGTGAACGGGAAATAAGACGGACGGAAACGCACCTGTAAATCTTCTTCAAAAAACGCGCGCAAGAAGTCGTGCAACACACCTTTTAATTCGGTGAAATTAACGTTTTTATCCACATAAAGTAATTCAATTTGATGGAACATCGGCGTATGAGTTTGGTCATAATCGTTACGATAAACACGTCCCGGAGCCATAATCCGAATCGGTGGCTGTTGCTTTTCCATCGTACGGATTTGCACGCCCGACGTTTGCGTGCGCAATAAACGATCCGCATCAAACCAAAACGTATCGTGATCCGCTCTTGCCGGATGATGCGCCGGAATATTCAACGCATCAAAATTATAATAGGCGCTCTCCACTTCGGGTCCCACTCGGACATCAAAACCCAACCCCGCAAAAAAGTTGATAACACGCCCGATCGTTACGGAAACCGGATGCAAACCGCCCAATTCGGTTTTACGTCCCGGCAGGCTCACGTCAATGCTCTCTTTGCTTAACTGGGCATTTAACGCCGCTTGTTCAAATTCTTCCTTTTTGGCATTTAAAATATCCAAAACCGCCTGCTTGGCTTCATTAATTTTCGCTCCGATTGCCGCACGCTCTTCCACCGCCACATCACGCAAGCCTTGCATCAACTGAGTAAAATGTCCTTTCTTACCAAAATATTCCACACGGAATGTTTCCAAGGCATCCAAGCCTTCATTATGCAATTTTTCAAGCGTCGCTTTCGCCTGTTCGGTTAATTCTTTTAGGTGTTGCATACCTGTCCTCTATAAGTATTGTCTTTGCTGAATCGAAAATACCGTTAATAATAATACTAAGCCGTTAAGAAATCACGTTTTTATTGTAAAAATTGTAAAACTAACGAAAAAATGACCGCACTTTTGCAGATCCGAACGGATTGGAAAACCCGCATACAACAAAAAGTCCAAATCCCTTTCGGCACAAGTTACAGCAACGATGTATTGATTGGCAGCGAAGAAAACGATTTGATGTCGCATGATTACAGCTTTGATAACAGCCTGAGGATTAAAGATTATTACAGTGGCAATGTCGTTAACTCACAACCGCTAATAAAACGGATAACCCTCTAATTTTTAAGGAATTGTGAGAATGCTCATGGTTTTTGTTTTTACAATAGATTATAATACTGTCAATAATAGTGCAGCCATTATTTATCCGAAATAGGATTTATTTCAATCAAGGTGAAATATGATATTTAGAAAGATTTGGGAGTATACAAAGAAGGAGTTCACTATTGCATATTGGATAATGATATCATATTTTATATTATTTTTTATTTATATATTCAGCTTGCATTTTGGAGTTATTTTTCAAAATGACTTCTCTATAGAATATAAATCTTATTACAATGTTAATGTTGATGTAAGAATTGAAGAAATTAATGGAAAATTGAATAATTACATTACTATAAAAAACATTAATAATAAGTGTTATAGAACAAATTGCGGCTTTTTATCTGAGGGGCGTTTTTATCTGTCTGAAATTCGATTTATAAAAATAAAAGAACAATCCTTCTTATTATTATCTTGCCTTGATAACTCTAACAATAACTGCTTCTATAATATAGACGAAAGCTTTATAAAAAAAACAAAAGAGGAATTGTTTTATCAAGCAAAAAATGAATTAAAATGGTCTATTATTATAGTGTTTGTAGTAATTATATGTATGTATCTTGAATCTTTTGCGAGAAGAGAAAGACGTCTAAGAGGTCTTTTATATAAATAAATCTTAATTAGAGGTGATATAATGTCAAAGATACAGACTAAGAGCTAAATATCAAACTACAGACACACCAATATATTATTTAATGAGTATATGTCTCAATAAACACACTTTTTTCAATAATACTGAACTTAATAAGATTAATGAAAAATACACAAGAATTCCTATTGAAGATCTGATGCGTATCGGTGTTTGGGTTTTGGTGATTATCGGTGTAATTATTGTACCTTATGGATCTTATGAAAGAAGAAAAAGCGCAGCTATAAAAGAAATAGAACAAAAATATAGGATAAAATAAAAGCTATATAAATTTAGTAGTCGAATATACAGTTAATAGAACTAAATTGGGGAATTTATGTTTATATCTCTTTGGAAAGAATATTTTTCATGGCCTAAACTTGTCTATTTATTAGCCGTATTAGTGCCTTGTGGTTTATATATGTCATTGCATTACAATCTAATATTTTATGAAGCGCCGATAATCAAGCAGGTTGTTGTGCATAAGACTGCTGCAGAAGTAAAGTTAGATCGTATTGAAAGTGAAGCAATTAAAGAAAATAGTAAAAAAGTTTCGTTCCAATGTTATGTCCCTTATTGTGGTTTAGCTAAAGAAGGAAAATATATATTATCTGAAATAAAGTATATTATCTTTCATGATCAGGCGCCATTGTCTAAAGGTATGTCATCAAAAAATATTTATTATGGGGCTGTCCTAGATAACGACTAAAAACTCTATTTAGGTTAAGATAACCCTATGAGAAAAAGTCGTCTAAGTCAGCACAAACAAAATAAACTCATTGAGCTGTTTGTGGCAGGTGTCACTGCTCGAACAGCGGCTGAGTTGGTAAATGTAAACAAAACGACCGCTGCCTATTACTTCCATCGTCTACGATTACTTATCTATCAAAACAGCCCGCATATGGAGATGTT
>JBHBXR010000215.1:0-8451 GCA_041795785.1 Mesocricetibacter sp. | reverse complement strand
TGTCGAAGAATTGCAACAACAGGGCATCACTGATTTGGTGTTCACGCGCGAACCGGGCGGTACGCCGCTGGCAGAGAAGCTGCGTCAGTTAATCAAACACGAAACGGAAGAAGCGGTCAGCGATAAGGCAGAATTGTTAATGTTATATGCCGCCCGAATTCAACTGGTGGAAAATCTGATCAAACCGGCGCTTGCAGCAGGAAAATGGGTTATCGGTGATCGTCATGATTTGTCCTCACAGGCTTATCAAGGCGGCGGTCGTCAAATCGATCAACATTTATTGGCAACCTTAAAACAAACCGTACTGGGCGATTTTGAACCTGATCTCACGGTTTATTTGGATATTGATCCCGCTGTCGGTTTGGCGCGCGCACGTGGTCGCGGCGAACTTGATCGCATCGAGCGACAGGACTTGGATTTTTTTCATCGAACCCGCGCGCGTTATTTGCAACTGATTGAAAATAATCCGAAGGCGGTGATCATTAATGCGGAACAACCGTTGGAAAAGGTCACGGCGGATATTAAAAGTGCGGTCAGAAATTGGCTTAAAATGTAACCTTCTTTTCAATAGATAAAAACAGGGCAGGAGCTAATATGAAAAAAATAATCGCTTCATTTTTTGCTTTGATGTTAATTGCATGTGCGCCGAAATACGAACGCAGCGAAATCGTACAAGAGCAATTAAACGCTTTCCTGTTTACCGATAATAAGTTATATGTTATCGGCGAAAAAAACGATTATGAATTGGATGCAACCTATTTAAAACCGCTGCAAGATTTTCTGTTGTCAAAATACAGCGGCAACCTTCTCTACGGCGATATAAAATTCGATGTTGAAAATAACAATAAAGTTCACGCCCTTTATCGCGTTTATTTGGATGCGAATACCTTGAAAAACCATGATATAAAAGTTATTACCGAGCAGTATCGTTTCGCACCGAATAAAAAAACACTGTCGGAACAAGAAATACGACAAATCCGACAAACAAGACCAAAATGGGTTGCGCATAATAATCTGTTGACTCGTAATTATGTGGCAAGTGGTAACATTGTCCGTTTGCCGCAACGTGACGACCTATTACGGAAACATCGCCTAAAAACCCCCGTAATTGCCGAAGTTCGTACTAGCATTTACAGTCAAACATTAAATGTTTCCGCAATATTTTTACCGGTGACGGTCATTCCGATGGCGCTTACTTTCGGTATTATCGGCTTAGCAGCGGAAGAATCCAAATAACTATGAACCTTTACCATTGGCTTATCCCTCATTATCAACAATTGACCGCAGCGTTCTTGCAAGGTCACGGGCATCATGCCTTGCTGTTTAAAGCAGATCAGGGGTTGGGTGTCGAGCAGTTAATCCGTGCGACGGCGAATTTTTTAATCTGTTCGCAGCCGCAAGCAAATCAACCCTGCGGGGAGTGTCACAGTTGTCGGTTGTTTCGTGCCAATAACCATCCCGACTTTCACCTGTTGGCGCCTATTGAAAACAAAGATATCGGCATCGATCAGGTGCGTGAAATCAATGAAAAAGTCAATCAACATGCGCAACAAAACGGCAATAAAGTCGTGTATATACAAGGTGCGCAACGTTTAACGGAAAATGCCGCCAATGCCATTTTAAAAACCTTGGAAGAACCCCGTCCGAACACTTATTTTTTATTGCAGACGGATTTTTCTGCTTCGCTGATGGCGACGATTTACAGCCGCTGTCAAATTTGGTTGATTAACCCGCCTGTCGCCGAACTTGCACTGCATTGGTTGGCGGAACAACAAAACGTAAAAACAGACGAAATTCAGACCGCACTTCGTATCAATTACGGTCGTCCGTTATCCGCGTTAAATACGTTACAACAAGGTTTGTTGGAAAAACGCCGTCAGTTTTTACGTCAGTTTTGGCTGTTTTATACCAACCGTTCACCGTTAGAATTGTTGCCGCATTTTGATAACGAATTGATTTTTCAACAATTAGATTGGCTTTCTGCGTTTGTCGGCGATGCGTTAAAAAATAAGCTGAACATTCGGGAGAATTGGATTTGTCAGGATTTGGAACGCGGTGTTCGTCAATTCAGCGAACGGCAAACGGCGCTCGGTTTATTAAAAGCCGGTCAAATTATTCAAGCTGTACGATCGGATTTAAGTCGGATTAATGCGGTGAATCAAGAATTGATTTTACTTGACGGGCTAACCCGTTTAATTACCGAAGTATTTGAAAACGAAGAATAAAAAATATAAAAGGAAAAATGAATGTTTATTATTGACAGCCATTGTCATTTGGATGCCTTAGACTATGAGATCTTGCATCAGAATATTGATGAGGTGATTGAAAAAGCGAAGGCGCGCGATGTGCGCCATTTATTAACTATCGGTGTTACCTTAAGCCGTTTTGAAAAACAGCGTGATGCGTTGGCGCATCGGAACGATGTTTCTTTAGCCTGTGGTGTGCACCCGTTGGATCTGGAAGACGAGCCCTTTGATTATGCCCGTTTGCTTGAACTTGCCCGCCATCCGAAAGTGATTGCCGTCGGGGAAATCGGCTTGGATTATTATTACAGCGCGGACAATAAAACGGTACAACAGGATATTTTTGCCCGACAAATTCAAGCTGCCAATCAACTTAATAAACCGGTGATTATTCATTCACGCGCCGCTCGTGAGGATACGATTCGGATTCTGCGTGATAATCAGGCGGAAAAGTGCGGTGGCGTTTTGCACTGTTTTACCGAAAGTTTGGAAATGGCGAAACAAGGGCTAGATCTCGGTTTGTATATTTCTTTTTCGGGCATTATTACTTTTAAAAATGCGGAGGAAATTCGTGATGTTGCGCGTCAAGTGCCGTTGGACAGGATTTTGGTAGAAACCGATTCGCCGTATCTGGCACCTGTGCCTTATCGCGGCAAGCAAAATCAGCCGGCTTATGTACGCGAAGTCTGTGAATATGTGGCGGCGTTAAAAGGTGTATCTGCGGAGGAATTTGCGCGGATCAGCACTGAAAATTTTGAATGTTTATTTAACATAAGCGTGTTATAATCTGTCGAAAATTCACGAAAGGATAAGGATATGCGTAAGTTTATTAAATATTTTCTGATTACGGTGATTGTGCTGTTCCATGCCGTATTATTCGCCGGCGTTAATTTCGTTTTTCCTCATTATGAAACCACACAAGTGACCGGCGTGGAGGTCAAACGGGTGGATAAAGACGGGCCTATTACTAAAGCCAATCCGGCGGACGGTCCGACCCGCGATGTCTATTATATTTATACTCAGCGTCCGGGCAGCGACAAACCGATGGTGTATCGTAATGAAGATACCCGCTGGGGGTTCCCGTTCTATTTTAAATTCGGTTCCGCTAACTTGCAGGCGCAGGCGGCAAACTTCGCGCAAGAGCATAAATTGGTGGAAATGAAATACTACGGTTGGCGTTTAACGGTTTTCGACGAATATCGCAACGCCCTTTCCCTTAAAGAAGTGGCGGTTGATGACGGCTCACTGCCGATTTTAAGCTATATTTTCTATTTCTTGTTCGTGATTACGTTGTTCTTCTCCATTCAATTTATTCGCGGTTGGTTTGACAGCGAAGAATAAAACGGAAGGATAATATGACGTTGAGTTTGATCGTCGCCATGACCAAAAATCGAGTGATCGGTAAAGATAACAAGATGCCGTGGCATTTACCCGCCGATTTGGCGTGGTTTCGCCGTCATACCACAGGCAAACCCGTGATTATGGGACGCAAAACCTTTGCCAGTATCGGACGGGCGTTACCGAAACGTACGAATATCGTGCTTTCCCGTTCGCCGTTCGAACATGAAGGGGTAATTTGGAAAGACAGTTTCGAAAGTGCGGTGGATTTTGTTAGAGATTTTGACGAAGTCATGTTAATCGGCGGTGGTGAACTGTTCAAGCAATACCTTCCGCAAGCGGATAAGCTCTACTTAACCGAAATTCAAACGGAACTTGAAGGCGATACCTTTTTCCCGTTGCTTAATCGGGACGAATGGCTGACGGAGTTTGAAGAATATCGCAAAGCGGATGAGAATAACGCTTATGATTGCAAGGTTTTGATTTTAAATAAGAAGTGACAATTAAAAGAGGCGCTCGTGATGCGCCTCTTTCATTTAGTATTCCCATTCCTCAGGTACAATGCCTAATTCCCGCATCATAATTTTGGCTTGTTCGGGGATTTCATCGTTGCGTTCTTTGAGTAAATCTTCATCGGTCGGCAAAGGTTGACCGGTAAATGCGTGTAAAAACGCCTCACATAATAACTCGCTGTTAGTCGCATGGCGTAAATTGCGTACCTGACGACGGGTGCGTTCATTAGTCAAAATTTCTAACACTTTGATTGGAATGGAAACGGTGATTTTTTTGACTTGTTCGCTTTTTTTTCCGTGTTCTGCGTAAGGGCTGATATATTTTCCGTTCCAATTTGCCATAATCTAATCCTGTTAATAACCTTAAATTTTCAGCTATTTTAATGAAAAAAATGTTGAATAACAATCCGGCGGTAAAGATTGCTCGACGGCTAACTTAATTAAATATAAAGAATAAAAGGCATCTTGCGATGCCTTTATAATTGAAGATAATTAAAAAGATTTTACCAATTTTTTCAAATAGTCTTGAAATTGCGTGCCCAGTTTAGGGTGGTGCAAACCGTATTCTACGAAGGCCTGCATATAACCGATTTTATCACCGCAATCAAAGGTTTCGCCTGTCATATGGAAGGCTTCAACGGTTTCTTTTTCAATCAGCATATCAATAGCGTCGGTCAACTGAATTTCATCACCGACACCAACCGGGGTTCTTTCCAATAAATCCCAAATAGTGGCGGAGAACACATAACGACCGACAACCGCTAAATTGGAAGGGGCTTCCTCTTGACTTGGTTTTTCTACAATGTTGTGAATTTTGGCACTTTCGCCGCCATTAATCGTTACTTCACCGCAATCGACAATGCCGTAATTGCTGACATCTTTGCTTTCTACCGGAGCGACCATAATTTGGCTGGCTTGGGTTTCTTTAAAACGCTTAATCATTGCCGCCAGATTTTCTTTTTTCTGATTGGCGCTGAAGTCCGCCAATAATACATCGGGTAAGACAACCGCAAAAGGTTCGTTACCAACCAGCGGACGACCGCATAAAACCGCATGTCCCAATCCTTTGGCATTGCCTTGGCGGACGTGCATAATAGTGACATCTTTAGGGCAAATGGAACGGACTTCCTCTAACAATTGGCGTTTAACCCGTTTCTCCAACATGGTTTCCAGTTCGAAAGAGGTATCAAAATGGTTTTCAATGGCATTTTTGGAGGAGTGGGTTACCAATACGATTTCTTTTATACCGGCTGCAATACATTCATTGACGACATATTGAATCAAGGGTTTATCCACTAACGTCAGCATTTCTTTCGGAATGGCTTTTGTGGCAGGTAACATACGTGTACCGAGACCGGCAACCGGAATAATCACTTTCATTGTTTTTCCTCTTTCTAAATAATAAATGACCGCACTTTATTTTGAATGCAATAAAGTGCGGTTGATTTTTATCGCGTTTTATACATTTACTGACGTAATAACGCTAAGATTTCTTCGGTTTTTTCCGCCATCAGTTTTTTATCACCGCGGGTTTCGAGGTTGAGACGTACAACCGGCTCGGTATTGGAACTGCGTAAGTTGAAGCGCCAGTTCGGATATTCGATACTGATACCGTCCACTTCATCCACGCTGACCGCATCTTTTTCATAAGCGGCGCGAACACGGGCGATAGAGGCTTTCGCATCGGCCAGTTTACTATTGATCTCACCCGGTGAAGGGAAAGTATCAATACTGTTGTTCACTAATTCACCCAGTGTTTTACCGGTGGTGCAAACCAATTCCATCACCAACAACCACGGAATCATACCGCTGTCGCAGTAGAAGAAATCACGGAAATAATGGTGTGCACTCATTTCACCACCATAAATGGCATCTACCGCACGCATTTTTTCTTTAATGAAAGAGTGGCCGGATTTGGACATGACTGCTTCGCCGCCGTTTTCTTCCACTAATTTGATCGTGTTCCAAATCAAACGCGGATCGTAAATAATCTTCGCACCTTTATGTTTTTGCAGGAATGCTTGACCTAATAAACCGACGATATAGTAACCTTCAATGAAGCCGCCTTTTTCGTCAAATAAGAAGCAACGGTCAAAGTCGCCGTCAAAAGCAATTCCCATATCCGCTTTATGTTCAAGTACCGCATCAATGGTGTCCTGACGGTTTTCATGCAGAATCGGGTTAGGAATACCGTGCGGGAATGTGCCGTCCGGGTTGTTGTGAACTTTGACGAATTCCACCAGAACGCGTTTGGCTTTGAATTGCGCTTCAATGGCATCAATAACATGACCTGCCGCGCCGTTACCGGAGTTGATCACCAATTTCATCGGTTTGAGGTTATCCAAGTTGATGAATGACAACAGGTGTTCAACATAATCACCTAACACGGATTGTTGTTTATATACGCCGCGCTGGGTTACCGGCGGGAAATTGTTTTCTTCGGCTAAACGTTGTACGTCAGCCAAGCCGGTGTCCGCACTAATTGGACGCGAACCTTCACGAACCAGTTTTAAGCCGTTGTAGTCCATCGGGTTATGGCTTGCGGTGACTTCAATACCGCCGTCGGCTTTCAAGAATGAAGTAGCAAAATAGACTTCTTCCGTACCCACTTCACCTAAGTCGATGACGTTTACACCGGAATCCAATAGCCCGTTGGTTACCGCACTTTTCAGCTCTTTACTGGTTAAACGAACATCACCACCAACCACAATCGTTTTGGGTTTGAGGAATTGCCCGAATGCGCGGCCAATTCGATATACAATGTCCACATTTAACTCATCGCCTAAACGACCACGAATATCATAGGCTTTAAAACAAGTTAATTTACTCATAGAATCTCCTGTTATGTGATTAGTGATAATATTCTCAGGATTGCTGTTTATCTTCTGCCTGTTTAATGCGTTGATAAATTTCTTCCCGATGAACCGAAATATCTTTTGGTGCTTTGACGCCTATCTTTACTTGATTTCCCCGAACATTCAAAATCGTGAGGGATATATCATCACCGATGAGCAGGCTTTCACCAACTTTACGGGTTAATATCAGCATACAGACCTCCTTATCATAATAGTTGTTACAACAATATCCTTATTGAGTCTGTAATTTCCTTATTTCAAAAGTAATTCAATAACTCGGCAAAACAGCAAAAAACGCCGTTTTGCTCCCTACACAATGAGTTATTGTTCGAAATGTATCTATAAAAACTTAGATTACAAATTCGCGTTTAACCAATCTGAGCATACCGTTAATGCTAAGGTGATATTTTCAGGTTGGGTACCGCCGGCCATCGCCATATCAGGTCGACCGCCTCCTTTACCGCCTACTGCTTGAGCCATGAGATTAACTAATTCTCCGGCTTTAACTTTGCCGGTGAGATCATGCGTAACACCGACAATTAAATTCACTTTATCATCAACAACAGAAGCGAATGCGATAACACCGGAATGTAATTGGTTTTTCAGATCATCTACCATTACGCGTAAAGATTTTGTTTCTAAGCCGTCCAGTTGTTGCAAGATGACAGAAACGCCGTTAATTTTGACCGCACTTTTAACTAAGTCGGCACCGGTCTGCATTGCCGCTTTTTCTTTCAGCTGTTGTAATTCTTTTTCTGTTTTTTTCGCTTTTTCTTGTAGTTGTAAAATTTTATCCACTAAAGAATTGGCGTCGGATTTCAATAAATCGGCACTTTGTTGAATAATCTGCTGTTGTTGATGTAACCAATTTATTGCATTTTCACCGGTAATCGCTTCAATCCGGCGGATGCCCGCTGCAATAGCGCTTTCCGATACGATTTTAAATAACCCGATGTCACCGGTGCGTTTGGCGTGAATGCCTCCGCACAGTTCGATAGAAAAATCCCCCATGCTTAACACGCGTACTACATCGCCGTATTTTTCACCGAACAATGCCATCGCACCTTTTACTTTTGCTGCGTCAATATCCATAATTTCCGTAACTACCGGATAGTTGGCTCGGATTTCACGATTTACGATGGATTCGATTTCAGTTAGTTGGGCTTTGCTGATGGCTTCCGGCTGTACGAAGTCAAAACGTAACGCCGTATCGGAAACCAAAGAGCCTTTTTGCGCCACATGATCACCCAATACTTGACGTAAAGCGGCATGTAACAAATGGGTTGCGCTGTGATTTAACGAGGTTTTCTGACGACGAACCGTATCAACAACGGCATTGACGGTTTGTCCGACGGATAACGTACCTTGCGTCAGTTCACCGATATGTCCGAACACCTGACCATATTTTTGCGTGTCTTTTACTTCGAAAGCAACGCCGTTATTTTGCAAGCGACCGCTGTCACCGATTTGACCGCCGGATTCCGCATAGAACGGCGTATTTTC
>JBHBXR010000214.1:0-6810 GCA_041795785.1 Mesocricetibacter sp. | reverse complement strand
ATACGGGAATGAGGTTTCAAATAAGTTGTCGTATTTGGTCGTTAGTTTTTTGAGCGCCAACGCCAAATCTTCCCTTTGTGTTTCGCTCAAATCCGTCAAACGCTGAATGTGTGTTTTCGGCATCAACAGGGTTTCAAACGGCCAAACCGCCCAATAAGGCACCACCGCAAGCCAATGTTCGGTCTCCACAACGATACGCTCTTTAAGCGCCAATTCCCGTTTGGCGTAATCCGCCAACAACACCGAACCCTGTTTTTGTAAATAGTTACGCTGGCTTTGATCTTCGCGCGCCACTTCGTTCGGTAGAAAACTGTTTGCCCAAATCTGCCCGTGCGGATGCGGATTGGAACAACCCATCGCCGCACCTTTATTTTCAAATATTTGAACCCATTGGTATTTTTGCCCCAATTCAACCAGTTGCTGCTGCCATACCTTAATCACTTCGACAATTTCTTCCACGCTCAATAGCGGCAAGGTTTTGCTGTGATCGGGCGAAAAACAAACCACACGGCTTTCGCCGCGGGCAAGGGAACTTTGAAACAGCGGATCCGCTTGAGTTTGCGGCGCCGGCGTATCTTCCAATAAGGCGGAAAAATCGTTTTTAAACACAAAAGGTTTATCGTACGCAGGATTTTGCTCTCCCGTCACCCGTTTATTGCCGGGACAAAGATAGCAGCTCGGATCATGACTCGGTTTATCCTCTTCCGCCGTTTTTTCCTGCTGCCCCTGCCACGGACGTTTTGCACGATGAGGTGAAACCAACACCCACTGCTCGGTCAACGGGTTATAACGACGATGCGGATGTTCGGTGGGATCAAATTGATTAGTCATAAAAAAACCTCTTAGCGATTAATGGAAACGATTACATTTTTATACTCTATTAAGATAACATAATTTTATAAATTAACCGTGATCTCGGTCACAAATTTGAAAGAATACGCCGTTACAAGCCTATTTTTTTGTGACGAATGTTTCATTTTTAAAAGTAACCGTTTTCAAAAGTGACGGTTTTCTTATATGATAAAAACCGAAATCAATCACCAAGGACAACAGAATATGATCACCATTCGTGATGTCGCCAAACAGGCGGGCGTTTCCGTTGCGACGGTTTCCCGTGTGCTGAATAACGCTTCATCCAGTGAAAAGGCGCGTAAAGCCGTGCAAAGTGCGGTGGAAAAATTGGGATATTTTCCAAATGCCAATGCGCAGGCGCTGGCGTTGAAAAATACCGATACGCTCGGTGTGATTGTGACGGATGTAACCGATCCTTTTTTCGCCATTTTAGTGAAAGCGGTGGATCAGGTGGCGACGGAATACGGTAAGACTATCTTAATCGGCATCGGTTATCACAATGCCGAAAAGGAATTGAATGCCATTGAAACGCTGTTACGCAAACGTTGCAGCTGTTTGGTGGTACACAGCAAAGCATTGGATAACAATGTGCTGAAAAACTATTTGGACAACGTACCGGGCATGGTGATTATCAACCGTGTCATTCCGGGCTATGAACACCGTTGCGTCAGTTTGGATAATCAAAAAGGCACTTTCATTGCCACCGAAACCCTGATTCGTTTAGGTCATAAACACATCGGTTACATCGGTTCGAACCATCAAATTTTAGATGAAACGGAACGACGCAGCGGTTATTTAAGCGCACTCGCCCAATACGCGTTGCCGCAACTGGAACATTCCATCGCCCACAGTTCGCCGGATTTTGAAGGCGGCGAAGAAGCGATGATTAAATTGCTCAGTTATCATTCCGATTTAACCGCCGTGGTGGCTTACAACGACAGCATGGCGGCAGGCGCGTTGTCGGTGCTGAATGAAAATAATATCAAAGTGCCGCAGCAGTTTTCGGTGATCGGTTTCGATGATATGCCCATTGCCCGTTATTTGGTGCCTAAACTGACCACTATCCGCTACCCTATTGATTTAATGGCGAATTATGCCGCCAAGCTGGCGTTAAGTTTGGTTAATGAAGATGTCACCCGTCCCGTGCATTTACAATTTAATCCGACCTTGGTGAAACGGTTTTCAGTGGAAAGTGCGGTCGAAAAAAACGTCGTTTTATAATAAGCATAAGATTTACCTGAATGCTTAAAAATTAACCGATTTATCATTCTTGTAGTGGATTGGTTTTCAAAATTTTGTGATCTACTTAACATTTTTGAAACAAAATGATGTAATCGCTTTCATAAATGTGAAACAGATCACACACTTTTTTCAAAAATCCAGTATGATACGCACAATTACCTGATTTTGATGATTGCAGTTATCTAAGGTAAGGCTGATGATTGGTTCTTGAGATGAATTAAGTATTTAACATCAACAACAATTACGCTTTGTTTTACAAAGACATTTTAATGGAGAAACTCATTATGAAAAAAACAGTATTAAGTGCGGTCGCGTTGGCATTAGGTTTAACCGCAGGTATTAGCACCGCGCAGGCAGACACCCGTATCGGTGTAACCATTTACAAATATGACGATAACTTTATGGCGTTAATGCGTAAAGAAATCAGCAAAGAAGCCGAACAGTTAAAAGGCATTGAATTGTTGATGAACGACTCGCAAAACGCGCAATCCATTCAAAATGACCAAGTGGACGTTTTATTGTCCAAAGGCGTAAAAGCATTGGCTATCAACCTTGTTGACCCGTCCGCCGCACCGACCATCATCGGTAAAGCAAAACCGGATTCCATTCCTGTGGTGTTCTTCAACAAAGATCCGGGCGAGAAAGCCATCAGCAGCTATGATAATGCGTACTATGTAGGTACCGATCCGAAAGAATCCGGTCTGATCCAAGGGGATTTAATCGCTAAACAATGGAAAGCCAATCCGGCGTTTGACTTAAATAAAGACGGTAAAATTCAATACGTCTTGTTAAAAGGCGAACCGGGTCACCCTGATGCGGAAGCGCGTACCAAATATGTGATCGAACAATTGACTGCACAAGGCATCGGTACGGAGCAATTATTTATGGATACCGGTATGTGGGATGCGGCATTGGCGAAAGATAAAACCGACGCTTGGTTATCCAGCTCCCGCGCCAATGAAATCGAAGTGATTATTTCCAATAACGACGGCATGGCGTTAGGTGCGTTGGAAGCGACTAAAGCGCACGGTAAAAAACTGCCTATTTTCGGTGTGGACGCGTTGCCTGAAGCATTACAGTTAATCAAAAAAGGCGAATTGGCGGGTACCGTGTTAAATGACGGCGTGAACCAAGGCAAAGCCGTTGTACAACTTTCCAACAACCTTGCTCAAGGCAAACCTGCTGCGGAAGGCACCAACTGGAAACTGGAAAACCGTGTTGTGCGTATTCCTTACGTCGGTGTTGATAAAGATAACTTAAGTGAATTCTTAAAATAAGAATAACGTTGTAAATTCAGGGGAGGATGTCCTCCCCTTTTCTGTGAGGTTGAGATGACAGGAACAAACCAAAGTCAACACGGCGATGTGCTGCTCACAATGACAAATGTCAGCAAATCCTTTCCCGGCGTAAAAGCCTTAGACCATGCCAATCTGACCGTCCGTTCCCATTCGGTACACGCCTTGATGGGAGAAAACGGCGCCGGTAAATCCACGCTGTTAAAATGTCTGTTCGGCATTTATGCCAAAGACGAAGGCGAGATTTTATATTTAGGTCAGCCGGTCGATTTTAAAACATCCAAAGAAGCCTTGGAAAACGGCATTTCCATGGTGCATCAGGAACTTAATCTGGTTCGTCAGCGTAACGTAATGGATAACCTTTGGTTGGGACGTTATCCGCTGAAAGGTCCGTTTGTCGATCACGCCAAAATGTATAAAGACACTAAAGCGATCTTTGACGAATTGGATATTGACGTGGATCCGAAACAAAAAGTCGCCGATCTTTCCGTGTCGCAAATGCAGATGATCGAAATTGCGAAAGCCTTTTCTTACAATGCAAAAATCGTGATCATGGACGAGCCGACGTCTTCTTTATCGGAAAAAGAAGTCGAACACTTATTTAAAATTATTGAGAAATTAAAACAGCGCGGTTGCGGTATTATTTATATTTCTCACAAAATGGACGAAATTTTTAAAATTTGCGATGAAATCACCATTTTGCGCGACGGCAAATGGATCAATACCGTTGCGGTCAAAGACACCACCATGGAAGGCATTGTGGCGATGATGGTCGGTCGCGAATTAACTCAACGTTTTCCACCGAAAACCAATCATCCGCAAGAAGTGATTTTGCAAGTGGAAAATCTGACGGCGCTGAATCAGCCTTCTATCCAAGACGTCAGTTTCGATCTGCGTAAAGGCGAGATTTTAGGCATTGCCGGTCTTGTCGGTGCCAAACGTACCGATATTGTCGAAACCATTTTTGGCGTACGTGAACGCAAAAGCGGTACCGTAAAACTACACGGAAAAACAATGAAAAATCGTACCGCACTTGAAGCGATTAACAACGGATTTGCGTTAGTGACAGAGGAACGTCGCTCCACAGGGATCTACGCCAATCTAAGCATTGAATTTAACTCTTTGATTTCAAATATGAAGTCTTATTTGAGTAAATTCGGTTTACTCAGCAGTAGCAAAATGAAAAGCGATACCCAATGGGTAATTGATTCGATGAACGTTAAAACGCCGTCCCATAAAACCAATATCGGCTCCTTGTCCGGCGGTAACCAACAAAAAGTGGTTATCGGGCGCTGGTTGCTGACCCAACCGGAAATTTTGATGTTGGACGAACCGACCCGCGGAATTGACATCGGGGCGAAATACGAAATTTATCAGCTCATTATGGAACTGGCAAACAAAGATAAAGGCATCATTATGATTTCATCGGAAATGCCCGAATTGCTCGGCGTGACCGACCGTATTTTAGTAATGAGCAACGGCCGTGTCGCCGGTATCGTCGAAACCGCACAGACCTCGCAAGAAGAAATCTTGCAACTTGCCGCAAAATATTTATAAAAATAGAAGGAAATGAATTATGGCAGCCTTACAACAAAATAAATCGCTGGATTTTCTGAAACAGAATGCAATTTACTTTGTGCTTTTAATCCTACTCGGCATCATCATTGCACAGGATCCGAGTTTCTTAAACCTGATGAACTTCAGTAACATTCTGACGCAATCTTCCGTGCGTCTGATTATTGCATTGGGTGTGGCAGGTTTACTGGTCACCCAAGGCACCGACTTATCCGCCGGTCGTCAAGTGGGTTTAGCCGCAGTTATCTCCGCTACGCTGTTACAGGCAATGGACAATATGAACCGTGTGTTCCCGACCTTGGGCGAAATTCCGATTCCCGCGGTCATTCTGGCGGTTTGTGCGGTCGGTGCGGTGATCGGCTTGGTCAACGGTTTCGTGATTGCGTATCTTAACGTAACGCCGTTTATCGCCACTATGGGAACCATGATCATCGTATATGGTATCAACTCGCTCTATTATGATGCGGTGGGCGGTTCGCCGATTGCAGGATTTAACGAAAACTTCTCCACCTTTGCGCAAGGGTTCTTCCGTATCGGTTCGTTCAAATTATCCTATATCACGATTTACGCTGCGGTTGCCGCGTTCTTAGTATGGGTTATGTGGAACAAAACCCGTTTCGGTAAAAACATTTTCGCTATCGGCGGCAACCCTGAAGCGGCGCGCGTGTCAGGGGTGAACGTAGCGCGTAACCTCGTCGTAATTTATATGATTGCGGGTATGTTCTATGCGTTCGGCGGGATGTTGGAAGCAGGTCGTATCGGCAGTGCCACCAACAACTTAGGTTTTATGTACGAACTTGACGCCATTGCTGCCTGCGTGGTGGGCGGTGTCTCTTTCGCCGGCGGTGTGGGAACGGTTATCGGCGTAGTGACCGGGGTAATCATCTTCACGGTTATTAACTACGGCTTAACTTATATCGGCGTGAATCCGTACTGGCAATATATCATCAAAGGTTCGATCATCATCTTGGCGGTAGCGATTGACAGCTTGAAATACGCGAAGAAAAAATAGCCTTAAAAAACACGTTAAAAAAACAACCGCTCTTTGCTCGAACACGAACGGAGCGGTTGTTCCAAACGGGTTAATCCCTTATATCTCAAACATTAACCCATTGCTCAAAACATTTTCAAAACGCCTTAAAAATCCACCGCACTTTTCACTGCCAATTATTCCGCAACACAACCCGTTTCTTTACAGGGTTTACATTCGCTGCGTTGATGATAGCTTTCCGCCAGTTCGGTCAGCGCTTGTAACGCAGCCTGTTTATCGGCGCGTCTGCCGACTTGGGCGATAAAATAATTCAAATTCGGTTTTGCCGGAAAATACGCGGCAAGTTCTTCCAAACCGTCACCGTAACCGCTGAAACGCCATAGGGAACCTTTCTCACCGTTTACGGAAACAATGTCTTGAATATGCTCCGCTTGAATATCTTTACCGTCCTCTTTATACATTTGTTGCACATCGGCAATTTGCAACTCGACCATTTTCTGATCGTCGGTATTTTCGTATGCTGTTGAACTGGTGTACATCGCAATATCGGCGCTGTCCCAGCTTTGGTTTTGCGGTAAAAATGCCATACCCACCCCCTGTGAAGCGAGGGAATTATCCAATTTCCAACCTTTCGGTGCGGTAAAGCCGTAGCAATGCCCTTCGCCGTAAGCATAACCGGAACGGGCTTCGATCAGTTGTGAGGCAAGCGCTTCCACTTCATTCAAGGTTAATTGTTGCGTATTGCTGTTCGCCCAAATCGGGGAAACTGAGGCAAGCCACAATATGCCGAACGATAAAACTTTTTTCATATTTTTATTCCTTATATATTAGTTTGTCGAGCGCTGTCTGACAATT
>JBHBXR010000213.1:0-6722 GCA_041795785.1 Mesocricetibacter sp. | reverse complement strand
CTGTGAAACCTTATCCGAAATTCTGCACGCCGTGATTGCCGGCGAAACCTTGCAACACGCCTTGGCAACCAGCCGTTTGTCTTTGCAAACCGTCACCGCATTATTGGAAACACAAGCAGATCGCACGCTTTCCGAACAGGAATTAAAAGAAAGCGAGGAGATTCAACAGGAACTGGATGTGCAATGGGAAATTTATAGAATGCTAAAAAATTGTGAAAAAAGAGACGTTAATCTTATTTTAGAACTAAAAAATGAGATAAAAAACGCGGGAATATCCAATATTGGTATAAAAAATGAGCATTAAGAATAAGATTTACACATATTTACGTAAATTTTTATTTATATTCTTTGCCTTATAATAAAAATTAGACTAATATTTAGTCCACTGTTTTTTACAGTACTTTACAAATCAGAGGAATATAAGTTTTGCTGGTTATGTATAAAAAAACTAAGTTTATTTAGATACATTAGAGGATGCTAATTTATGAACAAAACAGATCTTATTGATGCAATTGCGAGTTCTGCAGAACTCAATAAGAAACAAGCAAAAGCAGCGTTAGAAGCGACTTTAGACGCAATTGCAGACAGTTTGAAAAAAGGCGAACCGGTTCAATTAATCGGCTTCGGTACATTTAAAGTGAATTCCCGTAGCGCACGCACAGGTCGTAACCCACAAACCGGTGCGGAAATCAAAATTGCGGCATCTAAAGTGCCTGCCTTTGTATCAGGTAAAGCATTAAAAGATGCTGTGAATAAATAAATTTACAGAACTTTACAAAAGAAATATCAATCAAATAAAAAAGAACGACATCTAAAAATGTCGTTCTTTTCATTTCTCATCCTACCTCTTATAGCGTATTCGTAATAATCAATACGCATTAACTCATTTGAGTAAAGAAGTCCCGAATTCCCACTAACATATTATTAATTGCCACCGCAGCCAGAATTAATCCCATCACCCGACTGATAACCGCCGCACCGGTATTGCCGATCAATTGTTGAATACGGTTGGCGGCAAGAAACAGTAAATAAGTGATAAACAGTACGGACAGCATAATAAAAGTGGTGATCAACTGATCGCCGAAACTGAAACGATGATTATCGGTCAACAGCACAATCGCCATCATTGCCCCCGGTGAAGCGATGGAAGGCACCGCCAACGGGTAAACCGCCAATTCGCTTAAACTCGCCGTCATTTTCATTTCCTGCTCCGGTTTACCTTCACCGAAAATCATGGTTAATGCAAACAGCAACAGCACCAGACCGCCGGCAATTTGGAATGCGGTCAACGGAATTTGCATGGCTTCCAGCAACACCTGTCCGGCAACTAAAAAGAACAATAAAATCCCGGCGGAAATCAATACCGCTTTTAAGGCGATTTTGCGTCGATCTTCCAACGGCAAGCCGATAGTTTTGGATAAATATACCGGCACCGAACCGATGGGATCGATAACCGCCCATAACACGACAAATTGAACAATTAAAGAATCAAACATTGGCAAATCCACCGAAAAAAGAGAAAATAACAACTAAATTTTAACATTCAATATTCTATAACAAAATTCCTCAAAATAATGATTTTTTTCTCAAATTTAATACTTAAACGCGGTCAAACCGTTTTATTGGAAAATGCCAACGCCACGATCAATCCGAAGCAAAAAGTCGGTTTGGTGGGAAAAAACGGTTGCGGTAAATCGTCTTTATTTGCTTTGCTCAAAAATGAAATCGGTGCGGAGGGCGGCGAAGTCAATTACCCCGCCAACTGGACGTTATCTTGGGTGAATCAGGAAACGCCGGCATTGAATACTTCCGCGTTGGATTATGTCATTGAGGGTGATCGCCTTTATTGCCGCTTGCAACGGGAGTTGTCTCAAGCCAATGCTGATAATGACGGTAACGCCATTGCCCGTATTCACGCCCAGTTAGACACGATCGACGCATGGACGATTCAATCCCGTGCGGCTGCGCTGTTACACGGTTTGGGATTTAGTCAAGACGAATTGCAACAACCGGTAAAATCTTTCTCCGGCGGTTGGCGGATGCGGTTAAATTTGGCACAGGCGTTATTGTGTCCGTCCGATTTGTTATTATTGGACGAACCTACCAACCACTTGGATTTGGATACCGTCATTTGGTTGGAGCGTTGGCTGGTGCAATATCAAGGCACGTTGATTTTAATTTCTCACGATCGCGATTTTCTTGATCCTATTGTGAATAAAATTTTGCATATCGAAAATCAGCAGCTGTATGAATATAGCGGCGATTACTCTTCCTTTGAAATTCAGCGGGCGGCAAAGCTGGCGCAACAAACGGCGCTTTATCGTCAGCAGCAACAAAAAATCAGTCATCTGCAAAAATATATCGATCGTTTTAAAGCTAAAGCCAGTAAAGCCAAACAAGCGCAAAGTCGGGTGAAAGCCTTGGAGAAAATGGAACTGATCGCGCCCGCTTATGTGGATAATCCGTTTACTTTTGCCTTTCGCGATCCGCTTTCGCTGCCCAATCCCTTAGTGATGATTGATAAAGCCAGTGCCGGTTATAAAGTCAATGAAAGTGCGGTCGAAAATACGATAGAAATTTTATGCAAAATCAAACTGAATTTGGTGCCGGGTTCCCGTATCGGATTATTGGGAAAAAACGGCGCGGGAAAATCCACGCTGATTAAACTTTTAGCCGGAGAATTGACCGCACTTTCCGGCACGGTGCAACCGGCGAAGGGCGTGCAACTCGGCTATTTTGCCCAACATCAATTGGATACCCTACGCGCCGAAGAGAGTGCCTTATGGCATCTGCAAAAAATCGCACCGCAGCATACCGAGCAGGAATTGCGCAATTATTTGGGCAGTTTTGCGTTTCACGGCGATAAGGTGAAACAAGCGGTGGAAAGTTTTTCCGGCGGAGAAAAAGCCCGTTTGGTGCTGGCGTTGATTGTTTGGCAGCGCCCGAACTTATTGTTACTGGACGAACCTACCAACCATTTGGATTTGGATATGCGTCAGGCACTAACGGAAGCATTGGTGGACTATCAAGGTTCGTTAGTGGTGGTGTCGCACGACAGACATTTATTGCGTAACACGGTGGAAGAATTTTATTTGGTACATGATAAACAGGTGGAAGAATTTAACGGCGATTTGGACGATTATGCCAAATGGCTGAATGACATTAACACTCAGAGCAACGAAAATAAAAACGGCGGCAAAGCCCAAAGCGACAATGAAAATTCCGCACAAAACCGTAAAGAACAGAAACGGCGGGAAGCGGAGTTGCGTCAACAAAGCGCACCGTTGCGTAAGAAAACAGCCGAATATGAAAAGCAAATGGAAAAACTTTCCGCACAGCTGACACAAATCGAACGGCAACTTGCCGATAGTGACTTGTATGAGGCAAAAAATAAAGAAAAACTGACCGCACTTTTAAGCGAACAGGTGCAATGCAAGAAGGCATTGGAAGAGCTGGAAGCGGAATGGCTGAACGCACAAGAGAAACTGGAGGCGTTGTTAAGCGAATAAAACCGACCAGTACGAAAGTGCGGTCGGTTTTTGCGACGTTTTTAAACGGGTATGTTGCCATACCCGTTCATATTTTATTAGCCTTTAAATGCCGGCAACATATTGAACATTGCAAGGAAATGGAAAAGTGCGGTGAAAATACCGAATAAAATCACTAGCACAATCAGCGGCGTGCCGCCTTTGACCACGAACCCCTGTTTGCCGTTCGGCAGCTGACGCGATTTATAGGCAAGCCAACCCGGAATGATACAAGTCCAAATGGTTGCTACCGCTCCCGCATAACCAATGGCTTTTAAGAAGCCGAGCGGGAATAACAAAGACAAAATCAGCGGTGGCAGGAAGGTTACCGCCCAAGATTTGGTGCGTCCCGCTTTGCTGTTGTCGAATTTAAAGAAGTCCGCCAAATAATCGAATACGCCGAGTCCTACGCCGATAAAGGAAGACAAAATTGCCGCCATAGAGAATGCGTTAATGGCTTGTTTTACACTGGCGGATTCAATCACTCCGCCCAACGCCCCCAATAATACGTCAAGGTTGCCGTCGCTGGCGATAACAGGTGCGAATTGATCGCGCGAAAGATTACCGAAAATACACACGACCCAAAGCAAATAAAGAGCTAATGAAATGGCGGTGCCACCTAAAATGGCGTTTTTCGCTTTATTTTCTTCGCCGTAATACGCCCGCATGGTGGCGACGGAATGGTGATAACCGAAGGATGTTAATGCAACGGGTAACATTGCGATGGCATATTTCGCATAACTTGATTCCGTACCGTTGACATCAAGTAGTTTTGCCATATCGATATTGGCAGTCAATCCATAGGTACTGAATATAAAGGACAGCGCCATAAACACAATCAACAACACGGAAACCCTGTCAACAATACGGGTGGAATGCCATACAAAAAACGAGAAAACCAACACGAAAATAATAGACCAAATGCGCGAACCGGCTTCGCCGAAATCCAATATCGGTTTGAGCAAACCGTCTAAAATACCGCCCGATGCCGTGGTATAGGCATAAAGTAAAATACCGCCGACAAAATAAACGGACAGGTTATTAATGAAATTAACCTTATCCCCCAAGATGGCTTTGGTGACGGTGCTGAAAGAAGCGCGAATATCATAGTTTTTATAAGCTTCCAGTAACAGCCAGCCGGATACGGTCATCATCGCCATGGTAAAACAAATGGCAAGTACCGACCAAATTGTCCATGCGCCGGCACCGGAAGTCGGTAAACCCAGCATCCCTGCGCCGACGCATACGCTGGCAATAATACAAGCACCGCCAAAGACGGAAGGTTGTTTTTGCATAAACATCTCCTTATTTATTTTATTTGCAAAACTGCCCAAAAAGATACCGCTCTTTGCAAGCGGTATCAAGCACAATTACACTTCTTTCAAACGTGCGGTGAAATGACGCAATACTTTCGGCTCATAAGTGAACGTGAGTCCTTTAATATTGGCGGCATTTTCTTTGACGTGTTTGAAGGCTTCAATAATGAAGTCCATGTGCGTTTGGGTGTAAGTGGCGCGCGGCACCGTTAAACGTAATAGTTCCGCCGGGCAAGGCAGCTGTTTGCCGGTTTTTGGATCGCGTCCCAGTAAGAAGGAGCCGATCTCAACCGCTCGGATACCCGCCACTTTATACAGTTCGCAAGCCAACGCCTGCGCCGGGAATTGATCCGCAGGAATATGCGGCAGTAATTTTCCGGCATCCACGAAAGCCGCATGACCGCCCGGTTGTTGGCAAACTACGCCGATGGCTTCCAATCCGTTGACCAAATATTCGATTTGATTGATACGATAAGCCAACCAATCCTGACGCATACCGTCACGTAAACCGACCGCCAAGCGTTCCATTGCGCCGCCTTCCAAACCTCCGTAAGTCGGGAAACCTTCCTGCACGACGCACAGCGTACGGCATTCGTTATACACTTCTTCCATACTTTGATCTTTGAAGCAGAGCAAACCGCCCATCGGCACCATCGCGTCTTTTTTCGCCGACATTGCTAACGCATCGGCATAACGATAGCTTTCATAGGTGATTTGTTCGATTGTCCAGTCTTTATAACCCGGCTCGCGTTGCTGAATAAAATAGGCATTTTCGGCAAAACGGGCGGAGTCCATCACCACCGGAATGTCGTATTTTTTGGCGATTTCATACATCGCTTTCATATTGGCGATAGAAACCGGCTGACCGCCTGCGGAGTTACAAGTGATGGTGCAAACGATATAAGGTACGTTGTTCGGACCGACTTCCAAGATGCCCTGCTCTAATTTTTCCAAATCGAAGTTGCCTTTGAAATCGTGATTTACGCCCGTATCAAAGGCTTCTTTGATATAAGTATTACGCACCACCGCGCCGTTGATTTGGCTGTGTCCTTGCGTGGTGTCGAAGAAGTAGTTGGAGAACACCACCATTTTGCTGCGATCCAAGCCTTTTTCCTGTTCGCGTTTTTTAATCAACACCGGAATATAAATTTGTTCCGCACCGCGTCCTTGGTGAGTCGGGATAGTATATTGATAGCCGAAAATTTCTTTAACCGCATTAACCAACGCATGATAGCTGCGGCTGCCGCTGTATGCTTCGTCACCGCGGAACATTGCCGCCTGCATATCTTGTGTGATGGCGCCCGTGCCGCTGTCGGTCAATAAGTCAATAAAGACATCTTCGCTATCGAGTAAAAACGGGTTCATTCCGGCTTTTAAAATAGCCTGTTCACGATATTCACGGGTCGTTCTTTTTACCGGTTCGATAACACGAATGCGGAAAGGTTCGGGTAAATGTTTAAAGTTTTCCATAAAAAATCCTTATCTAATCAATAATTACTGTAATTTAATCTGTTTTTTAGGCACAATGAGACCTAATTCGATCGACGAAAAAATAACAATGCAAAAAGCAAAGAAATGACAGGAAAAGAGATTTTACGGGAAAAAGAATGAGATCTTAGGATCAATGATCACCCAAGTTTGATTTGGTGTAAGTAAAGTAACCATAGCAATAAATCCTTATTGTTTAAACGTTACGGATTGATACAGCTAATTTATGAGGATGCTATTTATAGCATCCTCAGAATAAATCTAAAAAAATCGTTTGTCATCAAGTAAAACAAAGATTTGTGACTGAAATCACAGAATAATTGCGATATTATTGGAATAATATATTCAATATGAAATTCAAGGATTAAAAGGACATTTTATGATCCCAATG
>JBHBXR010000212.1:0-12001 GCA_041795785.1 Mesocricetibacter sp. | reverse complement strand
TCCCGACTCGGCTGACTTAATTGCTCGTCTTCGCTTTGTGTGGAAACCAATAGCGTCACCCAATCACCGGCTTTCACGTCCAACGCCTTGGCAATGCCGTAACCTAAAATTAATCCGCCTTCCTGCGCAAACTGCCGCCAACCGTTTTCAAGCACAAAATTTCCCAAGGAACTGACCTGCTCTTGCGCATCTTTATCCACTCCTTTCACCTGCACCACTTTCATTTTGGCGCCGTTTTCCACTAATGCGGTAAAACCGACATAAGGCGAAACGCCTTGAATTTGCGGAATTTGTTTAAGTCTATCGGATAAATTCCGCCAGTGATTAACGGGTTCGTTTTGGGCGGCATAAATGTCACTGTGCGGAACCACCGCTAAAATCCGGTTGTTCAATTCACGCTCAAAGCCGTTCATCGCGCTTAATCCCAAAATCAACACCGCTACGCCCAACGCAATTCCCACGCTGGAAAATAACGAAATCAAAGAGACCAGACGATTTTTCTGTTTTGCCCGTTGATAACGCCAACTGATAAAAAACGGCGTATTCATTTCATCGCTCCTGTTATTTGCGCGTTTTATATTTATTCGGCTTGCTCTTTTCCGCCGCCGTTTTATGTTGCGTATTTTTCAACCCTTGCGGTTGGGGCAATTCGGTTATAAGTTGTGAATTCGCTTTTTCTTCCGCCAACAAAACACCGTCCTGCATTACCAAACGACGGTTTAATTTTTGCGCTAAATTCAAATCGTGCGTCACCAACAAAAAGGCAATTTTTTGTTCCCGATTTAATTGTTGGATTAATTCAAAAATACTTTCCGTCGTTTTGCGGTCTAAGTTTCCCGTCGGTTCATCCGCCAACACCAACGCCGGATTATTCACCAAAGCTCTGGCAATCGCCACACGCTGACGTTCACCGCCCGAAAGCGCCGACGGTCTGTGCGAAACACGATGTCCCAACCCCACCGCTTTCAACATTAATTCCGCTCTGTGTTCCGCCTCGGTTTTATTCTGATTACCAATCAACATCGGCATCAGCACATTTTCCAATGCGCTAAAATCCGCCATCAGATGATGAAACTGATATACGAATCCTAAATATTGGTTGCGTAATTTCGCCAATTCGTCACTGCTTGCTTTTTGCAGCGATTGTCCGTTAATAAACACTTCGCCGCCGGTCGGTTGATCCAATCCGCCGAGGGTGTGCAATAGGGTGCTTTTGCCAGACCCCGAGCTCCCCACAATGGCAACCAATTCGCTTGGTTGCATAGAAAAGGTCACGTTTTTCAACACTTGGGTTTGTACGCTTCCTTCCGTGTAATATTTCGTAATGTTTTGGCAGTTTAGTAGTGTGTTATGATTCATCGTTCTATTCGTTTCAATATATACATTAATAAGTGCGGTTAATTTTTAGCGTGTTTTGAAAACGTTAATAAAACCGACCGCACTTTTGCCTGACTTATCCCATCTCGTCCGCTTTAATCAGCCGACAGCTAAGTTTTTACCACGACTTGCTTCGTCCCGCTATTCATATCTCAACGCCTCCGCCGGCTCGACTTTTGCGGCGCGGTATGCGGGGTAGATGGTGGACAGCAGCGATAACAGTAATGAAAATGCCACGATTACGACAATCTGCACGCTTTCCAAAGCGGTCGGCAAAAAGATGCCCTGCGGATTAATAAGGTTAATGATACGGTCTAAATTCAACGTAATCAGCACACCTAATAACGTGCCGACTAAAGTGCCGACCAAACCGACCAACAAGCCCTGCAAAATAAAAATCCGACGCACTTGCCGTTTGGTCAAGCCTTGAGTTTGCAAAATGGCGATTTCGCCTTGTTTATCAATCACCATCAGACTTAAAGAGGTAACGATATTGGATACCGCCACCACGATAATCAGACTGATCAACAAGCCCATCATATTCTTTTCCATGCGTACCGCTTGGAAAAACTCTCCTTTCTGACTGCGCCAGTCATCCAGCTTCCATTGGGTTTCGGGGAAAAAATTCGGCAGTTCGGTGATTTGGAACGGATCAGTTAAAAACAAACGGTAACCCTGCACCTGTTCCGGTTTAATCCGCATTAAACGCCCGATATCGGACAAATTGGCAAACACTTCATAACCCGATACTTCGCCGTTACCGTAATAAATCTCACTGACGGTGAACAAACGCTGTACCGGCACGCGTCCGAAAGGGGTATATTGACTATTTTCGGTGATCATCATGCGCACTTTTTCGCCGACTTGCAGCTGTAATTTTGTCGCTAATTGGAAACCGATAATCAACTTAAATTCACCGCTCGGCAACAACTGTTCAAACTGCTGCGGCGCTAAATGACTGAGTAACGGATCATCACTGAAAGCCCGCACGCCGATCACCTGCCCAGCGCTGACGCCTTTCGTCGTCTGTAAAATCACATTAGTGATATTGATCGGCACGGCTTTTTGTACAAAATCCGGCATGCTCGGCGTAGGCGTAGCAAGATCAAAACGTTCGTCTTTATTTGACATTAAAACAGCGTGCGGAATATTGGATAATATTTGTTGCTTTTGATGAGACTCCAACCCGTTCATCACCGATAACACGATAATTAACGCCATCACACCCAGCACAATGCCCGCACTGGCTAAATTAGTGACTAAACGCCCGAACCGATCGGCACTTTTCGCCCGCCAATAACGCAGGGCAATGTAAAGGGAAATGTTCAACGGCTATTTTCCCGTTTTCACAAACTCTTCAATATTCGACCGCACTTTATTCACCAGTGTGGTAACGGCACTGTCCGCCGCCCAAGCGATATGCGGGGTAATAATTAAATTCGGCAGCGTTTGTGCCGCGACGATAATAGGATGATCCGGCGCAGGCGGTTCTTTCGACAGCACGTCTAACGCCGCACCGCCTAAATGCCCGTCGGTTAGCGCATCAAGCAACGCCTGTTCATCCACTAACGGACCGCGTCCCGTATTGATTAAAAACGCGCCTTTTTTGAAATGCGATAAGGTTTCCGTATTGATAATATGACGGGTTTCCTCGTTTAACGGGCAATGTAACGTCACGACATCCGCTTGTTTCAATACCTCGTAAAATGGCGTGTAACCCTCACGACAAGCGGTTGCATTACGATGTTCGGCAAATAATACGTTCATTCCCAGTGCAGATGCCAAACGCGCCACTTCGGAACCTAAATTGCCTTTGCCGATAATGCCCAAGGTAGAACCGCGAATATCACTGAGGGAATGCCCGAAGTAACAGAATTGTTTGCTTTGCGCCCAGCGTCCGCTCAGTTGGTCTTTATACCAGCCCATCAAGCTGTGTTTTAACGCAAAAATAAAGCTAATCACGTGTTCCGGCACGGCAACGGCGGAATAGCCCGCCACGTTTTTCACCACGATATTCAACTCTTTCGCCGCCGCTAAATCAACGTTATCCATTCCCGTTGCAGTCAGCGCGATCATTTTCAGCTTCGGCAGTTGTTCCATCACGGCACGACTAAACACCACCTTATTGGTAATCACAATATCCACGTCTTTCATTCGCTCAACCACCTGTTCGGCGGAGGTGTGTTCATAGCTTGCCCACTCGTGCGAAAAGTCGGGACGCGGCATTTCAATATGCGCAGGAATTGTTGCACTGTCTAAAAATACGATTTTCATAAAAACCTACCTTTCATGCTGTAAAAATTGCGCCTAGCATAGCAAAAAATGTGCTCAAACGAAATAAAACCGAAAAAAAACACACCGCACTTTTCATTTCAGCGAGAATCACTATAATACTAGCTACTTAATTTAAAGTAACAGGAAGTATATGGATAATTTTGATAACGTTCTGGCGGAACTAAAACGCGGTACCGATGAGATCCTTTCCGAAGCGGATTTAATCGAAAAATTGAAAGAAAAACGTCCGTTAAAAGTCAAACTCGGCGCCGATCCGACCGCCCCTGATATTCACTTAGGTCACACTGTAGTGATGAACAAATTACGTCAATTCCAAAATTTCGGTCATGAAGTGATTTTCCTGATCGGCGATTTCACCGGTATGGTGGGCGATCCGTCCGGTAAAAACAGCACCCGTCCACCACTTACTCGTGAAGACGTACTACGCAATGCGGAAACCTATAAACAGCAAATTTTCAAAATTTTAGATCCGCAAAAAACCCGTATCGTATTCAACTCCGAATGGTTGGGACAACTCGGTACGGAAGGCATGATTCGTTTGGCGTCCAATTATACCGTTGCCCGTATGTTGGAACGCGACGATTTCAAAAAACGCTTTACCGGCAACCAACCGATCGCCATTCACGAATTTATTTATCCGTTATTACAAGGACACGACTCCGTCGCCTTGGAAGCAGATGTGGAATTAGGCGGTACTGACCAAAAATTTAATTTATTGGTTGGTCGCGAATTGCAAAAATCCGCCGGTCAGAAACCACAAGTGGCGATTACATTGCCGTTGTTGGTCGGCTTGGACGGTGAGAAAAAAATGTCTAAATCCTTAGGCAACTATATCGGTGTGGCTGAGGCGCCGAACGAAATGTTCGGTAAAGTGATGTCCATTTCCGATGAGTTAATGTGGGATTGGTACGATTTGCTTTCTTTCCGTCCGTTAGCGGAAATCGCGCAATTAAAACAAGAGGTTGCCGGCGGTCGCAACCCGCGCGATGTGAAAATCTTACTGGCGAAAGAAATTATCGCCCGTTTCCACAGCGAAGCGGATGCCGATGCGGCGGAACAGGAATTTATCAATCGTTTCCAAAAAGGCGCCATGCCGGAAGAAATGCCGGAATTTACGTTTGAAGGCGAAATCGGATTGGCAAATCTGTTAAAAGAAGCCGGCTTGGTGGAATCCACTTCCGAAGCGATTCGTTCCGCACAACAAGGCGGAGTCAAAATAAACGGCGAGAAGGTGGATGACGTGAGATGCAACGCCGTCAAAGGCACGCATGTTTATCAAGTAGGCAAACGCAAATTTGCACGCGTGACGGTAAAATAACTCAAATTGCGACCGCACTTTTAAAGTGCGGTCTGTTTTTTTTAACGTTTTTAGGAGTAATGATGATGAGTCAAAAAATTTGGGTACTTGGCGATGCGGTGGTGGATTTAATTCCCGACGGTGAAAATCATTATCTGCGTTGTGCGGGCGGCGCGCCGGCGAATGTGGCGGTGGGCGTCGCGCGTTTAGGCGGCGACAGCGCGTTTATCGGACGAGTGGGCAAAGATCCGTTGGGCGAATTTATGCAACAAACGCTCCAAGCGGAACAGGTGGACACCTCGTATATGATCCTCGATCCGCAACAACGCACCTCCACTGTGATAGTGGGTTTGAACGAAGGCGAGCGCAGTTTCACCTTTATGGTAAATCCGAGTGCGGATCAATTCTTACAAGTCGCCGATTTGCCTAATTTTCAAGCGGGCGAATGGCTGCATTGCTGCTCTATCGCGTTAATTAATAATCCGTCGCGCGAAGCCACCTTTGAGGCAATCCGTCGTATTAAAGCCGCCAACGGATTTTTCTCTTTCGATCCGAATCTACGCGAATCCCTGTGGGCAAGTTTTGAAGAAATGAAACAGGTGGTCATGCAGGCGGTGGCATTAGCGGACGTATTAAAATTCTCCGAGGAAGAACTGACGCTACTTACCGACACGCAAACCTTAGACGAAGCGTTCAAAAAAATCACCGCACTTTATCCGCAGAAACTCATTATTATCACGCTCGGTAAAGACGGCGCGCTATACCACTTAAACGGCAAGCAGGATGTCATTGCCGGCAAAGCGGTGAAACCGGTGGATACCACAGGTGCGGGCGATGCTTTCGTAGGCGGATTATTAGCTGGTTTATCGCAAACCGCAGATTGGCAAAAAACCGACAATTTAGTCAGAATTATCCGTCAAGCCAATGCTTGCGGTGCCTTAGCCACCACCGCCAAAGGTGCGATGTCCGCGTTGCCGAATCAAACGCAGTTGGCTGAGTTTTTAGCCGATTAATCCCCAAGGCTTCGGTCATATAAATGGAGCCGCAATGCGGCTCGTATAGGCAAAACTTGCAGGTAATTCTATGATTATTTTCAATAACGGCAAATACAAAAGCATTCTCGCCGCCGAACAAGGCGAATTGGAACAGGTCAAAAGTGCGGTGGAAAAAGACCGCGATTTTCGTCCGCTTTACCATCTGGCGCCACCGACCGGCTTGTTAAACGATCCGAACGGTTTAATTTTTGACGGTGAAAAATTTCATCTGTTCTATCAATGGTTTCCTTTCGATGCACTACACGGCATGAAACACTGGAAACATTTCGTGACCCGTGATTTTCACACTTATACGGAAGCCGATAATCTCATTCCTTGCGAATTATTTGAAAGCCACGGCTGTTATTCGGGCGGCGCCTTATCGGTCGACGACAAAATCGCCGCTTTTTACACCGGCAACACCCGACGTCCCTCCGATAACCAACGGGTGCCGTTTCAGAATTTGGCGCTGTTCGACAAAAACGGCAAATTACTCGTTAAACGTCCGTTAATTGAACAGGCGCCTGCGGGTTACACGGAACACGTGCGCGATCCGAAACCGTTTTTCACGCCGGAAGGCAAAATCCGTTTTGTGTGCGGGGCGCAACGTGAAAACCTAAGCGGCACGGCAATTATGTTTGAAATGGATCATCTTGAAGATACGCCGCGTTTATTGGGCGAATTGGAACTGCCCGCTTTTGATAACCGCAACGTGTTTATGTGGGAATGCCCCGATTTGTTCAAACACGCCGGCAAAGACGTTTTTATTTGGTCACCGCAAGGCAAAGCGCGTCAAACTCATGATTATCAAAATAACTATCACGCGGTTTATGCCGTCGGCAAATTAAACGGATTGCAATTTAACGCCGAACATATCGCCGAGTTGGATCAGGGCTTTGATTTCTATGCGCCGCAAACCTTCGCCGGAACGCAAAATCGGACGATTCTGTTCGGTTGGTGCGGACTACCGGATTTAACTTATCCTACGGATCAATACAAATGGCATTCCACGCTAACCATGCCGCGCGAACTGCGCTTGCAAGGCAACCGCATTTATCAACAACCGATTGCGGAAATCTATCAAAACTTGACCGCACTTGAGCAAGTCACCTTGAAAGATAAGGCGGAAATTAAAGAGTTGGATCGTGCGTATGTGAAATTTAATGCTGACAACCAATCCTTTAGGTTGGATTTCTTCACTAACGAAAAAGGTCAAACCTTAACCTTAAGCTATAACGCACAGGATAAACTGATTTGTCTTGATCGCTCTGCTACCGAGCAGACCGAGTTAATGGAAAAATTCGACAGTCGGCGTTATTGCGCAGTGGAAATCCTACAACAAGTGGAAATTTTCTTTGATCGTTCCGTTGTGGAAATTTTCTTCAATCAGGGTGAAAAAGCCATGACTTCCCGTTTCTTTATTGCGGACAGAGAAAACTCGCTCAAAACCGACCGCACTTTGCAGTTGGAAGTGGCTTATCCGCAAGCGTTAAATATTCATTATTCGGCGCAATAGCGGGCGTAGCCTTTCTTTTTCTTAAAAAATAATGGCGCAAACAGTTACGCCATTATTTCTTTCGGTTATAAATTCACCATTCGCAGCGGGCGAATCACATTATCCGCGCCGATTTCCGCAACCCCTAAAAATCGATGTTCGGGTGAAAACAAGCGGACTTGACCTTCAATCCGCTGCGGATTATCAAATTTCACCCGCTGTCCGAAACCGACCGCTCGGGTTTGTTCTGCGGTTAGTTCCAGTGCGGTTAATGATGCCACCGCGCTGTCCGTCGGTAGTAAATAACGGTCTAACAAGGATAAATCATTTTGTTGCGCCAACTGTTGCAGCTGTTCCCACGTCAGCATTTTTGCGGCGGGATAATCCGCTACGGCGGTGCGCCGCAACACCGTCACGTGTGCGCCGCAACCGAGCCGTTCGCCTAAATCGTCCACTAAGGTGCGAATGTAAGTGCCTTTGGAACAATGCACTTCCAAACTTAAATAAGGTTCTTCATATGCAATGAAATTCAGCTCGAAAATCGTAATCGGACGAGCCTCACGTTCCACCGTAATACCGGCGCGCGCATATTCATACAAGGGTTTGCCCTGATGTTTTAACGCCGAAAACATCGTCGGCACCTGCATTAAATCACCGCGAAACGCCGAAAGTGCGGTCAGAATTTCCGCTGTTTTTACATTAATCGGTCGACTTGCAACAACTTGTCCTTCCGCATCGGACGTATCGGTGCGTTCGCCTAATTTCGCCGTTACCACATAACGCTTATCCGCATCCAATAAAAACTGGGAAAATTTAGTCGCTTCCCCCAAACAAATTGGCAACATTCCTGTTGCCAATGGATCCAATGCGCCAGTGTGTCCCGCTTTATTCGCCTGATAAATACGCTTCACCTTTTGCAAAACATCGTTCGAAGACATTCCCTGCGGCTTATCTAATAAAAATACGCCGTCGATATCGCGTCCACGCTTACGCGGTTTAGACATTATTGTTCTCCGCTTTCGTCTTTATGTTTCGCCTGATCCTGACGGATAACGTCCGTCACCAGATTTGACATGCGCATCCCTTCCACTAACGAACGGTCGTACATAAAACGCAGCTCCGGCACAATGCGTAAACGCATCGCTTTGCCGAGTAACGTACGGATATACGGCGAAGCCTTTTCCAACGCTTTCATTCCCTGCTCAATCGCCGCATCGTCGTGATCAAACAAAAAAGTCACAAACACTTTGGCGTAGGATAAATCTTTGGTCACTTCCACATCGGAAACCGTCACCATACCGATACGCGGATCTTTTACTTCGCGCTGTAAAATTATCGCCACCTCTTTTTGCAACTCCTGCGCCACGCGATCGGCTCTTGAAAATTCTCTACTCATACTCTCTCCCAAAAAATAAAAGGCGAATGCCGCCTAAAAAATTAGGGCTGATTATATCCTAAATAGCCCTAATATCCTAATGTTCCCGCTAAGTTGCCTTATTATCTTCGGCGGATTTAATCGTTCAAGGGGCGGACTCTAAAATTTTGTCAAAACTCCGTAAAATCCGACCGCACTTTTAACATTCAAACCGTATGTTTCGCTTTATTATAAGGCGCTGTTAGTGGTCTAAATATAAATAATTTTTCCAGCTGTTCATTCTTAACAGAATCTTACGCATCATTGCCAAATGATGGGCGTGTTCCGTATAAACGGCGACTTCGGCTGTAGTGCCATACGGCAAATTATATGCGGACATATCCTCCTTAAGTTTTAACACAACCAAAGGCATTGCTTCGTTATCGATAAAACGACGGGTATAAAGTGTGCCGTTAGCTTGCAATTCATGTTCGCCGATTGCCGGCAGAATGCCGATTACTTCTGCTTTAAAAACTTTGCCCGGGATGGCTGGAAACGCCAATTCCGCTTCATTTCCCACATTTAGACGTAACAGCGAATTCTGTCTGAATGCCGCCACAAATTGTTTATCCTGTTGATGGGTAAAAGTCATAACGGGACGTAACGGCAACGGATTGGCTGTCATGCCTTCTCTTAACAATGTTTGCGAAATAAAACCATCCGCAGGCGCTTTTACAACTGTCGAATCCAAATCAAATTGAGCCTGTTCTAGCTGCGCCTGTGCTTGCGCCACCGCAGTATTTACGCCGTCAATCTTGGAAAGATACAATCCTTCCGCTTTTTCCAACGCCGCCAAATTCGCTTCGTGCGTTGCTTTGGCGACAAGATATTCACGTTCTCTTAAATCAAAATCGGAACGACTGACGGCATTGCTGCCCAGTAATTGACGATAACGTTCAAACTCTTTTTGACGCTGTGCAATCATCAACTTACTTTCCGTGACTTTCGCCTTAGCCGCTTGATAATCCGCATTTAATGATTTTACACTTTGTTCCGCTTCCGCAAGCTGTGCTTTGCGTAAATCCACTTCCGCTTGGTAAGGTGTCGGTTCAATGCGAAACAGCACTTCCCCCTGTTTCACCAATTGATTCGGTTTGACCGGATTTACCTCGATTACTTTACCGCGTACATTCGGAATAATCGGCGTTGAAATATAATACTGGGTTGCCAGTCTGGTATGCGGATGGTTATAGTTCATAAACAATAACATGGATACGAGCAACACCACACCGCCTAAAAATGCGGTCGGTACCGTCCATTTGTTTAACGGTATTTTAAAGAACTTGAAAACGCCCCAACAAAATGTCGCATAAATCACTAAAATCATCAATTCCATGCTTATTCTCCTTTCTTCGCGTTTTCAATCGCCACGAACTTTTGCTGTAAATCTGCCAATTGCTGACGAACGTCTTGCAATTCGGTCGATAATTGTTCATTTTGTGCTCTCAGTTCAGGTAACAGCTTTGACATTTCACCTAAAGTGGAAAGGGCGGCTGCATCTCTTTGATGATTACCGTTGCCCCAACCGTTTTCTTTATGCCATAAGGTCGCCCAAATCCATAAGAAAGGCCAGATAACGTGTAACGTAAACAAACTCACCCAGCCGGCGTAATGGATTGCCTCTAAATGCGGGTGATTACGTTTTTTAGCGATTTCATAAGGAATGTCGTGAATAGCAATGATCGCATAGAAAATCACGATACTTGCAAAAATCAGAAAAAATAATGCCAAATAATCCAGCATTCTATATTCTCCCCAAAATAGCCGTTTCGATATATTGGTTGACAAAACGACCGATATAAACATTACTGCAACTAAACCGTGCCATTAGAAAAACTAATGTTTCGTTGCCCCATTTGATAAAGTGCGGTGGGATTTTCCAATGTTTTTAACAAACATTCGGGAAATCTCACCGCTACGTTTAAAGTATTTGTACGTTATAAAAAGTGAAAAGATCTTTACTTAAATCGAACGTTTAACCTCCACCACTTCAAATACTTCAATTTGGTCGCCGACTTTCACGTCGTTGTAGTTTTTCACGCCGATACCGCATTCCATGCCGTTACGCACTTCGCCAACATCGTCTTTAAAGCGGCGCAATGATTCCAGCTCGCCTTCAAAGATCACCACGTTGTCGCGCAATACGCGAATCGGGTTGTTACGTTTAACGATACCTTCGGTCACCATACAACCTGCAATCGCACCGAATTTCGGATGACGGAACACGTCGCGCACTTCGGCAAGACCGATAATTTCCTGTTTGAATTCAGGCTGCAACATCCCGCTCATTGCAGCTTTGATTTCATTCAATAATTCATAAATAATTGAATAGTAACGCAAATCAATATTTTCATTTTCAATGATACGACGCGCGGAAGCATCGGCACGCACGTTAAAACCAAGTACGATGGCATTTGAAGCCGCCGCTAAGGTTGCATCGGTTTCCGTGATACCGCCCACGCCAGAACCGACCACTTTCACTTTCACTTCCGCCGTGGAAAGCTCTTGTAAGGATTGAACGATGGCTTCCACGGAACCTTGTACGTCCGCTTTTACAATCACGTTCAATTCCGCCACATCGCCTTCCGCCATATTGCTGAACATATTTTCCAATTTGGCTTTTTGTTGACGCGCCAGTTTGACATCACGGAATTTGCCTTGACGATAAAGCGCCACTTCACGCGCTTTCTTCTCGTCACGCACCACGGTTGCTTCGTCACCCGCAGCCGGCACGCCGGAAAGCCCCAATACTTCGACCGGAATGGAAGGGCCGGCGCTTTCGATTTCTTTACCGTTTTCATCACGCATCGCGCGGACACGACCGTATTCAAAACCGCAAAGTACGATATCGCCGCGATTTAACGTACCTGATTGAACTAAAATGGTCGCGACCGGACCGCGGCCTTTATCCAAATAGGATTCGATCACAACACCGCTTGCCATGCCGTCTTTCACCGCCGTTAATTCAAGCACTTCCGATTGTAAGAGAATCGCGTCCAATAACTCGTCAACACCGGTTCCTTTCTTCGCCGAAACATACACGAACTGGGTTTCACCGCCAAATTTTTCTGCAATTACTTCGTGTTGTA
>JBHBXR010000211.1:0-6265 GCA_041795785.1 Mesocricetibacter sp. | reverse complement strand
CAAATAAAGGGTTTTCCATCCCTGTCCGAGACTGCCGTTTAATGCCGTTTGCAGTGAAACCGGAGATTGTTCGATCAGTGCGTTAATGTCCCGTTGAACGGATTCTGTCGGCAAGCCGAGCTGTTCCAATACGGCATAATCCGCAGGTTCTATATGTTGTGCGATTTGTTGTGCCAGTTGTCTTTGGCGCGCTTGAGGTTGAATCCATTGACTAAGCGATTGATGGGATTGATTTAATTCGGTTAAACGTTGCGAAAGTTGTTTGTCTTTTTCCAATAACTCCTCGTCATTATCCGCCGCAATCAGAAAATACTGGCTGCCTAAATCAATACCGGTCAACTCACCGATTCGTTTCGCCTGTTCCAACATTTGCGGCGGCATCGCCACCCATTGACGAATATCATCCCGCCATTTGGATTTATACAGACCGATTGCAACAAAAACGGCTATAACCACTAAAACCGCATACTGATACTTAGCGGCGAATGTCAAATCAAAACGTGGCGGACGGGGTTTAAACTTAGGTTGATAACTTTGAAAGCAAAACGGCAAATATAACAACGTGCAGAGAATCGCGCTGATTAATGCCACGGCGGAGAAAAGTGCGGTCTGTTTTAACACGGGAAGGACGGTAAACCATAACAAACCGTAACCGAGCAAGGTGATAAACAGCGTAACGATAAAGGTTAAACGCAGTTTGCGCATCGTCCGTTCGGGATGCCATTGTTGCGCAAATAATGCGGACGCCAGCCAATGTAAGGGAAAATCAATTAATACGCCGATTAAACTGGTGCCGATCACCAAGGTTAAAATATGGATTTGACCGAAACAAGCGACGGTTGCAACTATGCCGCAAAGCATACCGATCATAATAGGCAAAAATAACCACAATACCCGCACCGTTCTGAATACGACTAACAGTAGCAACAAAGTCAGGCTGACCCCGATAATACTCATCAACGTGCTTTCTTTTTCCGCCTGCTGTTTGGCTGCGGCGGCAAATAAAGCGGAACCGGCGGTTAATAACTCGCCGCCTTGCTGACTGACGGTTTGTCGGCTTTGTTCCATTAAATCCAATAGCGCTTGCTGACCGTTAATCAGCTCTGCCCGTTGCAACGCGGCGCGTACCAACACCCAAGTTTTATCCTGTTGCCGTATATAAAGCATACCGTTATTCGGGTTCCATTGAACGGCGGACAGCTGTTTCGACTGTGCTAAAACGAAACGACCCAATCCCAACCAATCCTGTTCCAAAGGTAATAATGAAGTTTGCGCAAAAGGATTGACTATCTGCTGCGCATATTGTTCAAAATAAAGAGCGGGTTCCGTTATCAGTTGGTTTTGCACTTTTTGCGGCAGTACCGCAAGGCGTAACCCTTTAATTTCATGTTGAAGTGCGGTCAGATTCGGCTGAATTTTATCGCTTATTTCACGAAATAACCCGCTTGCCCGCCATTGTCCGCTTATTTGTGCGGCAACGGCAAACGCCCGTTCCGCTTGGGAATGTCCGACCAACGCAATTATCTGTTGATTAAGACGCTTTTCCTGAATTTTATCCGCCGCCACCTGAATTTCGTTCCATTGCCGTTCTTGCGGCAGTAAGGCGACGAGATCGGTTTGCAAGCGGTTTCCTTGTTGCACGAAAAGCGCAAACGCTAATATAACCGCCGATAAAAACACGGCGTATAAAAAGCGAAGTGCGGTCAGATTTCGCGGCATTTTATTTTATTCCGATAAGTATCAGTGCAACGCACTTTGCGCAAACGCGCTTAAAGGCTGATTGGTTTGAACTTGGCTAAACAGGATTAAGGTTCTATCGCCTTGTTTTTCATCCAATTCGATTTCGCGCACCAACCCATCGCCTTTGATAATAATATGATTAAAAATCTGTTTCATCAGCAGGCTGCTCGGCGTTAATGTCAACCGCCATTGTTGCGGCGAACCGGACAGCTGCAAATCAAATTGAGCGGAAAGGGCGCTGATGTCGCCGCTTAACAAACCTAAAAACAAATTAATCTGTTCCGATTGCCCCAACTTGTTGTTGGCAACCCATTGACTGCCGTTCCACTGCATAATGCCGTCTTTTTTCACCCGTAAATCAACCGCAAAAGGTTGCTGCATTTGCCATAACAAACCTTTATTCGCCAATAAAACAAATTTACCCCGGCTGACTATCGGCTTTGAGAGTGATTTTAAAAAACGCTGTTGCGTAAAACCGCCCTGAATATTTTGCGACTTTTGCAACAATGCAATGAGATCTTGTTGGGAAAAAGCGGAACTTAATCCGCTGAACAACATTAATAAAGAAACCAATAATACTTTTTTCATATTCGCCTCGTCTTTTAAAGAGGTTGAAAATCTCGGTAATTTTCGACCGCACTTCGCCACGATTGCGGCGTTTGCAATTGCATTTCACCGCTTTCAATTGCCACCGCAACCTGCGTGGTGGAAGCTTGGGTCAGCTTCTGTCCGCTGTTTAAATCAACGATAGTATAATCAATGCGGATACAGCTTTCGTATTCCACCAAAGCTAAATTTACGCGAATTTTTTGTCGGAACAGTGCGGGTTTGACATATTTCAGATTCAATTGAACAATCGGCCAACCGTAGCCGTAATGTTCCATTACATCGTAGGTATAATTGATTTCTTCAAGAAAGGCACAGCGCGCCATTTCAAGATATTTGACATAGTGCCCGTGCCACATGATATGCATTGCGTCCACATCAAAAAACGGGATTTCATAATCGGAAAAGTGGCGACAATAAATGTGTTTTTTTAATTTCATTGCGCAAAATAAAAAGCGGTAAATAAATTACCGCTTATTGTACAACAATTATTTTACAATATCGCCTTTTAATGTCACCCCGCCGATAAGATTACCTGCATGGCATTCAAACTGGGTAGTACTTTTATAAGGATTATAGTTATAGAAACTGATCAGGTTGCCCACTTTAGTGGCGCCCATTCTCGCCGCGCTGTCTTGAAAGGATCTCACCGCCGATAAAAACGCCCATTCGCAAGCCTGTCGATCGGTTTTATTCGACGCATTGGTTTTCTTGTTACTGATCAATCCGGCTTTAACCACTTTACCCGGTGCCGGCTTGCCGAAATAAAGTTTGATTTTCGGATTTAATACTTCCGCCGCTTGAGGAGATTTTAACACTTCATTAATGGAAAAATAATGTGTCGTATCGCGCGGAGCGCACGCCGCCAATACCAATGCCGCCACGCTGACTGTTAAAGTTTTTGATAATTTCATAGATTACTCCCTGTTTTTAATGAAAATACTTGATTAATCATCATGCCAAAAGTCATAAAAATTAAACCATAAAAACGGATTTTCTGCACATTCTTTTGCCAATAAATCGGCATATTGTTGCATTGCCTGACGGATATTATGTTGACGTTGTCGTCCGCTGCCTTGAATCGGCGGGGAAAAATGGCGCAATTTCAAACGGTATTTTCCCTGTTCTTTTAAACAAAACACCGTATTAATCGGACATTTAAGCAAACTTGCCAACAACCAAGCACCTTGCGGAAATTCCGCCTGTTTACCTAAAAAATCAACTTTCTCGGTTTTATCGCCGCGTACCGGAATTCGGTCTGCGGCGATGGCTATCCATTCGCCCCGTTCGATTCTTTCGTTTAATTCAAGCATTTTCTGCGCGTCAAGATCTTCCACCTGAATAAGCGGCAATTCATCGGCACCCGCCTCCACCAAGGCTTTGTTAAACGCTTCCGCATTACGGTTATGTACCAATACATTTAAACGAAAACCGGGATGATGACCGCTGCCCGCCAATGCCCGACAAATTTCCACATTGCCGAAATGCGAACAAACCAAAATCTGTCCGCGTCCGTTGGAACGAATATCCGCATAAACGTTTTCCGCATCGTCTACGATTAAATCCGGATAACGGATTTTATGCTGCCACACGGCAAAACGATCGGTAACGGCTTCACCGAAACTTAAAAACTGGCGAAAAACGGCAAATCGGGGCAAACGGATCTGCGGATAAGTCTGAACCAAACGGTACTGATAACGGCGAATATTGGTACGGAATTTATTTGAAGTGATAAAAAAATAAAGCACCACCCAAAAAGTGGCAAAACGTATCGCCCATAACGGCAAATATCGCACGATCAAACGTGTAACCGTCAGGAAAAACGCATTACCGCGTTCGTTTTGCTTTGCCCAATGTTGAGAATTCATAGGGATTTTCCCGTCAATACACGTCCTAACATAGTAAAAAACAAGCGGGCGTGCATTTTGCTGATCAACCAATTATCCGCCCAACCGCGAAAATGGGAAACACCGTTTTGTTCGTATTTCACCGGCGTATCCACCCAAATCATCGGAATCTTATGCCAATGACAGCGCACCAATAATTCCACGTCAAAATCCATTCGATCACCGATATGTTCCCGCTCTATGATCTGCACCGTCGATGCCAACGGATAAAGACGAAACCCGCACATACCGTCCGCAATATCCAAGGAAAGGGTATTAACGGCAATCCAAAAATTGGTGAGTTTGCGTCCGTACAGACGGGATTTCGGCGCATCCGCACCATAAACCGGTTTTCCGCAAATAAGTGCGGTCGGATTTTGGCGAGATTTTTCCAACATTATTTTCGCATCATCAAGATTGTGCTGCCCGTCCGCATCAACCTGTATGCCGTGACTGAATCCCCGTTTGAACGCTTGCGTCAAACCGGTTTTCACCGCAACCCCTTTGCCGCCGTTTTGCGCTAAATAAATAAGCGTCACATTTTGTTTGTTTTCCAACTGCTTTAAGGCGTGAAGATGTTCCGCTGACGAACCGTCATCTACGATTAACACGGGCAGCCCCTGTGCCAGCAACTTTTCCGTTACTTCAACGATAGTGGCGGAATGATTGTAGTGCGGTATCACCGCAACAGGATTATGTTGATTCATTGTGCTCGATCTTGCTGATAATTAACCCGCTTCCGCACATTTTATCATTACTTTTCAGCTGAAAAGCAACTCGATTTTTCATCGCATCCCATTGTAAACTCAAATCCAGTCTGTCGTTCGGACGTAAAAATTGTTGGAATTTCAGATTATCAATGCGTTCAACGACAATATCTCTACCCAATAAATGCGGTATTTGATCCATCACCCATTGTAATTCCACTACGCCCGGCACCAGCGGAAAATCGGCAAAATGCCCTTTAAAATAAATTAAATCAAGGGGAATTTTACCGCTTAAGCGCAGGCTGTTTTCTTCTTTATGCTGTTCAAACCAAAGGGGATCGGTGAGTTGTTGTCGGCATATTTGTTCAAAATCCGAACGGCTTATTTTAGATTGACTGTTGCGCGGCAATTCATCCGTAAAACGCCAAAAACGCGGCAGAGCAAATTTTTCCTGCGTTTGTTGTAAAGATTGTCTTAATTGTTCAATCAGCGTTTTTCTGCCTTTTTCCCTTAACATTTCAATCCCTTCTTCGCTTAACGCCAGCCAAGCGACCACCCGTTGCAAATCCGGATGCTGTGCCACATAACAATCTTTAATCCATTGATGTTGTTGTAAATCTTGTTCTATTTTAACTAATGACACCCTTTTATCGCCCAATTTAACGATACGATCGATACGTCCCAACAATACAAAACCTTGTTGATGAATTTCAACCGCATCGGCGGTTTGTTCTCTGCCTGTAATCCGTTTTGATTCCACCCACAGCGCACCCCGTTCGTCACTGCCAATCCGCATATCGGGCAATGTTTGCCATAATTTCGTACTTTGACGAAAGGCAATGGCGCCGGTTTCGCTGCTACCGTAAATTTCAACCAACGGGCATTTCAACCCGTTGCTGATATTCTCCGCCACCTTTTCCGCCAAGGCGCCGCCCGATGAAATCATACCGACGATAGGACAGCTCAACAAATCGGGATTAGCCAAATTCAGACGGGTTAATAATGCGGGGCTGCTGATCCATAGAGATTGAGAATGACGGCGGCTTTCCGCTATCAGATATTCGGGATAAAGCTGCTGTTTGCGTCCGATTGTCCAGCCGTTAAACAACGGCAACATAATCCTAAAGGTTAAACCGTATAAATGTTGTACGCTTACGCTGCCGACAATATGAATTCGTTGCTCCGTCTTAAACGGCAGAACAGCTGCCAACTGTTGCGCTTCCAACCACATTTGTTCGGCGGTTTTAACGATAATTTTGGCTTCGCCGCTGCTGCCGGAGGTTTTCAACCAAATTTCCGTTTGATTATGCATTTCGCTATACACAT
>JBHBXR010000210.1:0-17755 GCA_041795785.1 Mesocricetibacter sp. | reverse complement strand
TTTTGAATTCCGGTTCCAACGCTTCTTTGAAACAAACCGCTTTCGCCGCAATCACATGAACCAACGGACCGCCCTGACCGGCAGGAAACACGGCGCTGTTTAATTTTTTATAAAGCTCTTCGTCACCGTTGGCTAAAATCAGACCGCCGCGCGGGCCCGCTAAGGTTTTGTGGGTAGTTGTGGTGACAACGTGCGCATAAGGCATCGGGCTCGGATAAACGCCTGCTGCGATTAAACCTGCAACGTGCGCCATATCGACGAATAAATAAGCGCCGACTTCATCGGCGATTTCACGCATTTTTTTCCAATCCACCACTTGAGAATAAGCGGAGAAACCGCCTACGATCATTTTCGGTTTCACTTCCAACGCTTGTTTGCGCAACGCATCATAATCGATCAAACCTTCCGCTGTGATACCGTATTGTTCCGCATGATAAATTTTACCGGAGAAACTCACCGACGCACCGTGCGTCAAGTGACCGCCGTGCGCCAAGCTCATTCCTAAAATAGTATCGCCCGGATTCAACAATGCCATATAAACCGCCGCATTGGCTTGTGAACCGGAGTGCGGCTGTACGTTTGCATAATCCGCACCGAATAATTCTTTCGCGCGATCAATTGCCAACTGCTCGACGATATCCGCATATTCACAACCGCCGTAATAGCGTTTGCCCGGATAACCTTCCGCATATTTATTGGTGAATTGCGAACCTTGCGCTTCCATCACACGCGGGCTGGCGTAGTTTTCCGAAGCGATTAATTCGATATGTTCTTCCTGACGGCGGTTTTCATCCTGAATGGCTTGCCATAATACCGGATCGTAATCGGCGATATTCATATTTCTTTTCAACATTGTTTTTTCCTTCTTGCTAATAAATTGGAATCATGCGTTATTGTACTCAATTTCGCAGATAAATTTTAATAAAAAGCGAATGCGTTTTTTTCATTCTTTCTATGAAAACTTTTCACTTAACCGTTATTTACGCACACAGTTGCTGTTGTAGCTTTTTTGTGCGGTTTGTTGTACCAAGGAAAGCACGTCTTTATCTGTGTTTTGATCCCGTTTAAGTGAGGTAATCACAAAATTAATCGTGTTTTGTTTATTAATACGTTGGCTGTATTTTTTAAACAGTTTTTCTTCGTAATCTTTATATCTTAAGTCTTTTTCGATTGCATCTTTCGCTTCGGCAGTGTGACGAGGCGTCACCGCTTTGGTGGTCAAGGTATAGCTCAGTCTGTTTTCATTCAACAGCCAACTGCCCGTTGACGAAACCTCATAAACGAAAAAAGGCTTATCAATCGGCTCAATCACGGTGCTGTTATTGGTTAACGAGCCGTCTTGATTAAGTTTAAGGTTATTAACGGTTTTGAAGTTATGATCGGTATAATTGGTCGTACACTCCCAATTACCGATTAATTTTCTTTTCGTCACTTTCCCCGGTTCCATATCAATTAGCGTACAACCGCTTAATAACGACAGCGTGAATGCGCTCAAAACGAGTTTTTTCATACACATCTCCTTTCATTACGACAGAAATTCAGCTAACAGAGTACAGGTTATTTGAATTGCCGTCATCTGAAAATTTGTAAAACTCGCATAAAACCGACCGCACTTTTGACCGCCCAAAACACACAACTTATTGATTTTGTTCTCTCGCTACGGCGCGATAACCGATGTCACGGCGATAAAAACGTCCCGTCCATTGGATTTGTTCCGCCAATTTGAGTGCTTTCTGTTGTGCGGCAAACACCGTATCGCCCAATGCGGTTACGCATAACACGCGTCCGCCGTTGGTCACCAATTTGCCGTCTTGTTCGGTAACACCCGCTAAAAAAACTTTTTCATCATTTTTCTCTTCATTCGGCAAACCGTGAATTTCGTCGCCTTTACTATAATCGTTCGGATAACCTTCCGCCGCTAACACAATTCCTAATGCCGGTTGCGGATGCCATTCGGATTGAATTTGATCCAATTCGCCTTTGCAGGCTTTTAAGCACAATTCGACCAAATCGGATTTCATCCGCATCATAATCGGTTGGGTTTCGGGATCACCGAAACGGCAGTTAAATTCAATCACTTTCGGTTGTCCGTTCGGCATAATCATTAAACCTGCATACAGAAAACCTTTATAGACGTTATTTTCCGCCGCCATACCGCGTAGGGTCGGGTAAATAATTTCCTCCATCACGCGGTTATGAATTTCCACCGTCACTACCGGCGCCGGAGAATAAGCGCCCATTCCGCCGGTATTCAACCCTTTATCTCCTTCGCCGACACGTTTATGATCCTGACTGGTCGCCATCGGCTCAACATTTTGACCGTCCACCATCACGATAAAACTGGCTTCTTCGCCGTCTAAAAACTCTTCAATCACCACACGGCTGCCCGCCGCACCGAAGGCGTTTCCAGCCAACATATCTTTCACCGCGTCTTCCGCTTCCTGCAACGTCATCGCCACAATCACGCCTTTCCCCGCCGCCAAGCCGTCCGCTTTGATCACAATCGGCGCGCCTTTTTCACGAATATAGGCAATCGCCGGTTCGATTTCGGTGAAATTTTGATATTCCGCCGTCGGAATTTGATGACGGGCTAAGAAATCCTTAGTAAAGGCTTTGGAGCCTTCCAATTGCGCCGCTGATTGACGCGGACCAAAAATAGTCAAGCCCGCTTTCTCAAAAGCATCCACCACACCGATAACCAACGGCGCTTCAGGACCGACAATGGTTAAGCCGATGTGATTGTCTTGGGCGAATTTCACCAAGCCTTCTACGTCCGTAGCGGAGATTGCAACGTTTTCAATGCCCTGTTCGCGTGCCGTGCCGGCATTGCCGGGAGCGACGAATACTTTGCTTGCCAATGGAGATTGCGCCGCTTTCCACGCTAAGGCGTGTTCACGACCGCCGTTGCCGATGATTAAGATATTCATTGTTTGATCCTTTTATTCTTTAAATTCTTTTGGGGTTAAATTCGAGAAATCGTATGGGCAAAACCTGCTTAATGACGGAAATGACGCATTTTCGTCAACACCATCACCATATTATGCTCGTCCGCCGCGTCAATCACTTCCTGATCACGCATAGAACCGCCCGGGTGAATCACACATTCAATCCCCACTTGCGCTGCGGCATCAATACCGTCGCGGAACGGAAAGAACGCATCGGACGCCATTACGCAGCCCTTCACTTGCAACCCTTCGTCCTGTGCTTTAATACCGGCAATCTTAGCGGAGTAAACACGACTCATTTGACCTGCGCCGATACCGATAGTTTGATTGTCTTTGGCATAAACGATGGCATTGGATTTCACGAATTTCGCCACTTTCCAGCAGAACAGCAAATCGCTTAATTCCTGCTCCGTCGGTTTACGTTTGCTGACTACTTCCAAATCCTCAATGCCGACCATGTCCAAATCCGCTTCCTGCACCAATAAACCGCCGTTGACCCGTTTCACATCCAAACGTTGTTGTGCCGTTGTCCATTCACCGCATTCCAACAAGCGCACATTTTTCTTCTTCGCCAATGCTTGTTTCGCCGCTTCGGATACGCTCGGCGCAATAATCACTTCCACAAACTGACGCTCGGCGATAGTCTGTGCGGTAACGCCGTCTAACTCACGGTTAAAGGCAATAATTCCGCCGAACGCCGATGTCGGATCCGTTTGATAGGCGCGATTGTAGGCTTCTAAAATATCTTTACCCAACGCAACGCCACAAGGATTGGCGTGTTTAACAATCACACACGCCGGTTCGTCAAAGCTTTTCACACATTCAAGCGCAGCGTCCGTATCGGCAATATTGTTGTAAGAAAGCGCTTTACCTTGCAATTGTTTAGCCGTGGAAACGGAGGCTTCTTTCACGTCCCGTTCCACATAAAACGCGGCTTTTTGATGACCGTTTTCGCCGTAACGCATTGTTTGTTTACGGATAAAATTCAGATTTAAAGTACGCGGGAATTGACCGCACTTCGCGTCCGCATCTTCTTCCTCCGCCGCAAAATAAGGTTTCACCAGTTGACCGAAATAGTTGGCGATCATCGAATCGTATTGCGCCGTATGTTCAAAGGCTTTAATCGCCAGATCAAAACGGGTTTCCAAGGTCAGGCTGTTTTGATGTTGATCCATTTCCGCCAAAATCGCGTTAAAATCCCCGTTATTTACGACAATCGCCACATCTTTATGGTTTTTCGCCGCAGAACGCACCATCGTCGGACCGCCGATGTCGATATTTTCTACCGCATCTTCCAATGTGCAGCTCGGTTTCGCCACGGTTTGGGCGAAAGGATACAAATTCACCACCACCATATCGATGCTTTCGATACCATGTTTATTCATTACTTCGTCATCCGTACCGCGCCGTCCCAAAATCCCGCCGTGCACTTTCGGATGTAAGGTTTTTACTCGCCCGTCCATCATTTCCGGGAATCCGGTGTAATCGGACACTTCCGTCACCGGCAGACCGCTGTCCGCTAATAATTTTGCCGTACCGCCGGTGGAAAGTAATTTCACCCCGCGTTGCACCAAGCCTTGTGCAAACTCTACAATACCGGTTTTATCTGAAACGCTTAATAATGCCTGACGAATAGGACGATTTGCTTGCATTGAAATTTCCTTTAGTTTGAAAAATAAAAAATCGGCGTATTATAACGCAAACGGTTGCTTTTATGTAGATTTGAACGGAAAAAGAAAAGAAAAAAATCATCCCGCTTATAATCATACAAACGGGATGAGAGTGAAAAGTGCGGTCGTTTTTAACGCAGATTTTTATTGTTACGGCAGATTTTATTATCCAATGCGAAGGCACCACTGCCGGAGGTGACGAAATACAAGAACACCAACGAATATAACGCCGCCAGTTCGCCCTTATTCACGATAGGCAATAATACGTCGGCGAAAGAAGCGTGAATGCCGAAGTAAGCAAATGCCATTTGACCGGATAAAATAAACGCCGTCGCGCGAGTGAATAAACCTAAAATAATCAGCACGCCGCCGGTAATTTCAATGATCCCGCCGATGCCGTACATCGAAAGCAGTTCCACACTGCCGTTGCCGCCGGTCATGGAAACCGGAAATTCCCAAAATTTCGCCGTGCCGTGTAATAAAAACATATAGCCTGCGATAATGCGCAATAAACCTAAAACATAAGGTCTGAAATTGTTTAATACTGAAGTCATGTTACTTTCCTTTTTAATATATTTGATATTTTGCCTCTAGGACAACGAGCGCATAATATCAATTTCATTTAACGGAAAAAATCCGTTAAATGAAAAAGGACTTTTAACTTATAGTAAATAATTTTATTTCTTAGAAATGATTTGTTGAATAAAAGGTAAAAACTGTTCTGCATTCATAAAGCCGGTGATACGCGTATTGCTGATTTCATTGCCTTGATTATCAAAGAAAATAATGGTCGGCAAGCCCAACACTTCAAGTTGTTTCATCAGTTCTGCATTTTGCGGGCTGTTTTGCGTCATATCCGCTTGCAGTAACAACACGTCCTGAAACGCATTTTGCACTTGCCCGTTGCTGAAAGTGTATTTCTCAAATTCCTTACAAGCCACACACCAATCGGCATACAAATCCAACATCGCTACCGCTTTCGGGTTGGTTTGCAAGGCTTGCTGCAATTCCTGATAACTGCCGATACGTTTAAATTGAGATTGCGCTAAAACAGCGGAATTTTCCACCGCACTTTTGGCGGCATCTTCATTCCATAGCCAGTTTTGTAACGGTTTCACGCTGATCATCGCCATTATCAGCAACAAAATCCGTAACGCCCATCCCAAACCGTTGTCACGCATTTGAAACGCCAACCAGATAAAAAACGCTGAGCCGAGCAACGCCCATAAACGTGGTTCCCATATTTCAGGTAGAACGCGTGAGAGCAGAAACACCGGTAACGCCAACATGACAAAACCGAAAGCGATTTTGATTTTTTCCATCCATGCGCCTGATTTCGGCAAGATTTTATTGCCGAACAACGTCACTAAAATCAACGGTAAACCCATTCCCAATGCGAGTAAATAGAGGGTCAACGCACCGATAACCAAATCGCCGCTTTGCGCAACGTACAACAATGCGCCAGATAACGGTGCAGAGGTGCAAGGCGAAGCGATTAACCCGGCAATCATCCCCATAACAAATACGCCGCCGAACGCACCGCCGGTTTGGTTTTGGCTAAGAAGCGTGAGCTTGGTTTGCAATGCCGTCGGTAGTTGTAAGCTGAATATACCGAACATGGAAAGCGCCAATAAAACAAAAATCACCGACAAACCGATTAGCACATAAGGACTTTGCAACGCCACCTGAAACGGCAAGCCGATTGCCGCCACAATCAACCCCAACAAAGTGTAAGTCAATGCCATGCCTTGCACATAAGCAACACTTAATAAAAACGCACGCAGACTGTTCGGACGCTCATTCGAGCCGATCACAATCGCCGACAGCAGCGGCAACATCGGCAATACGCAAGGAGTGAAAGCCAGTCCGATACCGAGCAGAAAAAACCAAAACACCGCAGATTTACTTTCAAACAAACGGTTTGCCAAACGATCCTGCTCGGGAAGTTCGGCGGAAAGTGCGGTGGATTTTTGCTGCGTTTTTTGTTTAAAAACCGAATTATTTGCCACCGCACTTTTTGCAACAGATGACGCAGAAAGCTCAACCGTTTTGGTTTCCGGCGGATAGCAAAAACCTTTGGTACACCCCTGATACGTCACTTCCAATACGGCATTTTCCGCGCGCGCCGATAAGGGCTGCCGTAAGGTTAAATCATGGCGGTAAATTTCCGTTTCACCGAAAAACTCATCCTGATAACGCTCTGCCGGCGGAAAATCAATCTCGGCTAACGTGACGTTTTGTCCGTTAACGTGAAATTCTTTTTTGTATAAATAATAACCTTCCGCAATCCGCCAATGCAGGTTCACCCCCTCGCCATCCGGCTCGGAGGAAAAAACAAACGCCTCATCAGGCTTTAAAAATTGCGCTTTTTTAGCGAAAAAACCCGCTTGCGCAGAAAGTGCGGTTAAAAATAAAGTGAAAAATAAAAACAGTTTTTTCATAAACGGAATAAATTGATATCGTAATAATCGTTTTTTACAAATAATCATCAAAAGGCAATAAGGCGGCAAAGCGTTGTAATACTTCAATGATAATTTCATCAGGTACCTTTTCTTTAAATTTCACTTGTCGTTTGCGCCAATCTAAGGATTTTAAGGCATGACAATGTATTGCACCAAGCGTATGAGTGCCGCAGCCCATTAAGCTGACTATGGTACCGATAGTCCGATATTGATGCGCTTCTCCTTGTGAAATCGGAAAAATATAAGCCAGCCCCATTGCATTAAATTTCTTGCTGCTGATTACCAATCCGTAGTGTTTACCTTGCATTTCCTGTCCTAATGCAGGATCAAATTCAATGTGAACTATATCACCGGTATCGGGAATATACGCCATTAGAGCTTCTCCAATCCGACATTTTTCATTTCTTCCCATTCTTTAATAATCGGAAATTCCTCACCCACTTCGCTTTTCATTTCGCTCAATAAATCATCCAGTTTATATTTTGAAAATTTGCGTTTTTTGCTCGGTGTTTGAGTTACGGGAATTAACGTAATACTGTCCGCATCAATAATAGCTTCGAAATAGTCGTCATTTTTCAGACAAAATTGATTAATAACCGCCTGTGGAATACGCACCGCTTTGCTGTTTCCCCATTGCTTAATAATTAGTTTTTCAGCCATAAACGCTCCTTTATGTATATACTTGTAGATATATTGAGATTATGCTTTTACAACCTTTGTGTCAAGCGTGCTGTCATTGCAACCGATTTATATTTCCTATTCCGCCGTCACAAAACGTTCACGCAATTCATGGAGTTGATCGCGGATAGCGGCGGCTTTTTCAAATTCCAGATCCTGTGCGTATTTATACATTTGTTGTTCCAGTTTTTTAACCTGTTGCTGATATTCTTTCGGGTTCTTCGGCACGTTGTAAAGTGCGGTCGGTTCTGCGACTGTTTTTGTCCGTTGTTTACCTTTGCCTTTAAGCGTCGCGCCCTGACCGATATCCAACAATTCGCCGACTTTTTTATTCAGACCTTGCGGCACAATGCCGTGTTCCGCATTATATTTCATTTGTTTTTCACGGCGACGGTTGGTTTCCATGATGGCTTTTTCCATGGAATTGGTGATGCTGTCGGCATATAAAATCGCTTTACCTTTTAAATTCCGCGCGGCGCGCCCGATGGTTTGGATCAGCGAACGTTCGGAACGCAGGAAGCCTTCCTTATCGGCATCCAAAATCGCCACCAACGACACTTCGGGAATATCCAACCCTTCGCGTAACAGGTTGATGCCGACCAGCACGTCAAATTCGCCCAGACGCAGGTCACGGATAATTTCCACCCGTTCCACGGTATCAATATCCGAATGCAAGTAACGCACACGCACGCCGTGTTCTTCCAAATAGTCCGTCAAATCTTCCGCCATACGTTTGGTCAACGTGGTGACTAAAACCCGCTCGTTGCGCTCTGCCCGTTGCCGTGCCTCCGATAATAAATCGTCCACTTGAACGGAGACCGGACGGATTTCGATTTCCGGATCGAGCAAACCGGTCGGACGCACCACTTGATCGATGATCTCACCGCCGGATTGTTCCAGTTCGTAAGGTCCCGGTGTGGCGGAAACATAAATAGTCTGCGGCGCAAGACGTTCAAATTCCTCAAAACGCAGCGGTCGGTTATCCAACGCAGAAGGCAAGCGGAAACCGTATTCCACCAAAGTTTCCTTACGCGAACGGTCGCCACGATACATGCCGCCGATTTGCGGCACGGTGACGTGGGATTCGTCGATAATCAACAAGCCGTCGGAAGGAATATAATCAAATAATGTCGGCGGCGGTTCGCCCTCATTACGTCCCGATAAATAGCGCGAGTAATTTTCAATCCCCGAGCAATACCCCAATTCGTTCATCATTTCGATATCAAATTGGGTGCGTTGGGTAATGCGTTGTTCTTCCAACAGTTTATTGTTGTCTAAAAACTGCTGACGGCGAACGGCAAGTTCCGCCTTAATTTTTTCGATGGCATCCAAAATGCGTTCACGCGGTGTCACATAATGGGTTTTCGGATACACGGTAAAACGCGGTACGGCGCCGAAATTCGCTCCCGTCAGCGGATCAAACAAGCTCAAACGTTCAATTTCCTCATCAAATAATTCGATACGCACCGCCTGATCGTCCGATTCAGCAGGAAAAATATCAATGATCTCACCACGCACGCGGAAAGTCCCGCGCTGAAACGCCTGATCGTTGCGGGTGTATTGCAATTCCGCCAGTTGCGCCAAAATCTGCCGCTGATTGATAATCGCACCCTGTTGCAAGTGCAACATCATTTTCAGATAGCTGTCGGGATCGCCCAAACCGTAAATTGCGGAGACCGAGGCTACAACAATGGTATCACGCCGTTCCAAAAAGGATTTGGTGGCGGACAAGCGCATTTGTTCGATCTGATCATTAATGGAAGCGTCTTTTTCAATAAAGGTGTCGCTTGCCGGCACATAGGCTTCGGGCTGGTAATAATCGTAATAAGAGACAAAATATTCCACCGCATTTTCCGGAAAAAATGCTTTCATTTCCGCATACAACTGCGCCGCCAAGGTTTTATTCGGCGCCAGCACCATTGCAGGGCGGTTGAGCTGCGCAATTACATTGGCAATCGTAAAGGTTTTACCGGAACCCGTCACGCCGAGTAAGGTTTGATGTGCCAAGCCGTCGTTTAAGTTTTCCACCAATCGTTGTATCGCCTGCGGTTGATCGCCGGAAGGGGAAAACTCGGAATGAAGTTTGAAAGGTTTGCTGTTAATTTTATGTGTCATATTTTCTTAAAACCGGTTAAAAGTGCGGTCAATTTTAGCATAGTTTTATACCAAGTTCCGAAGATAAAATTTTAAGTTTTACACAGACTTACATATGTCAAGAAAAAGCGTTAGCAAAACCTGAAATTTTTCTTTAAATTTTACTGGAAATTTCATAATTATTTGAAAGATAAGGATATGTTATTTTGCAACCAATCCCAAGCAAGCACTTCCGAAAGCCTGTTTTTATAAGGGGTCAGACCACTTTTGGAATTATAATTCACAGAGTTATCCACAGGCTGTGTGGATAGAAAAAGCGGCGGAAAAAAAACATTTTTTTGAAAAATTTTTTCAATTGACAGTTGACAACATCATTCAAGATCTTTATTATTCGCGACCTGTCAACGTGCTATTCTATGTAGTAGTCGTTAATGCGATCAGATTATTCCTCCTTAGTTCAGTCGGTAGAACGGTGGACTGTTAATCCATATGTCGCTGGTTCAAGTCCAGCAGGAGGAGCCAAGTTTTCTTTTGGTTAACTTTTATTTGTCTCCTTTTGTAAAAGTATATCCCGCCAAAAGAGTTTAGCCCGAAACCTCCTCGGGCCTTTATTTTTTTCTTGCTCCGCTTTTTCTCCACTTTAGAATCCGCTATACTGATTTCCTTTTTCATTCATTCGGAAATCTCTCAATGCTCTTACCTGTTTTAGCCATTATCGGCGGATTAATCCTCCTTATTTGGTCTGCGGATCGCTTTATTGACGGCGCCGCCGCAACCGCCAATCACTTCGGTATGTCGCAGTTGTTAATCGGAATTGTCATTGTCGGTTTCGGTACCTCCGCTCCCGAAATGATCGTATCCTCCCTTTCTGTATTAAACGGCAATCCCGGTATCGCCTTAGGTAACGCCTACGGCTCCAATATCACCAACATTGCGCTGATTTTGGGTACCACCGCTTTAATTACGCCGTTGGCGGTTAATTCACAAATTCTTAGATTGGAACTGCCGATTTTGATCCTCATTACCGCTCTTTCCGCCGCCTTAATTTATGATGCGGAAATCTCCCGTTCGGATGCGGTTATTTTGTTGATAACCTTCGCCGCCTATATGATTTGGACTGTTTGGCACGACTTAAAAAATAAAAGCGACAGCCTTGCCGCCGACGTACAGCAAGAATTCGCTACACAAGCCAAAATGTCGGTCAAAGTCGCCGTCTTATGGATTTTCATCGGCTTGCTATTATTAATCGGCAGTTCGCAACTGCTTGTATGGGGAGCGGTGGAAGTCGCTCGCTACTTCGGTGTCAGCGATTTAATCATCGGCTTGACTATCGTCGCCGTCGGTACTTCTTTACCCGAATTTGCCTCATCCGTTGTCGCCGCAAGAAAAGGCGAAGCGGATCTTGCCGTAGGCAATATTGTCGGTTCCAACCTGTTTAATGCGTTGGCGGTGGTCGGAATTGCCGGGGTGATTTCGCCAATGCAAGTGGAACCCGAAGTGTTTACCCGCGATATGTCGGTGATGACGCTCGTTACCGTCGCTTTACTGGTTTTCGGTTATGGTATCAGCAGAAAAAATGCGCGTAAAATCACTCGCTTCGAAGGTTTTTTATTCCTGGTGTCTTACATCGCTTATACCCTTTACTTGTTTAAAACGGCAGTTTAAATGTTTACAAATCAATATAATCTCGCCTTATTTAAAGTCCATTGTACGGCGGTATTATTCGGTTTGACCGGTGTGTTGGGTGTTTTAATCGAAAGCAGCGCCGATGTTTTGGTACTCGGACGGGTGATTATCGCGTTAATCGCCCTTTCCGTGTTTTTCATGATCAAAAAAATCCCGTTGAGCAAGCTCAGTTTAAAAGAAATTGCTTTGCAATTTATTTTAGGTACGTTGTTGGCGGCACATTGGGTGACGTTTTATATTGCGGTTAAAGTCGGCGGCGTTGCCGTAGGCACGTTAGGTTTTGCCGGTTTTCCGGCTTTTGTCGCTTTATTTGAAATCGTTATATTCAAAGAGCGGTTAAAATTACGCGAGTTTTTATTATTGCTGTTTATTTCTATCGGATTGATTTTAGTCACGCCCGAATTTGAATTCGGCAATCAAGTCACACAAGGTTTGTTATGGGGCATTTTTTCCGGTGCGGTTTATGCCGTACTGGCAATTTTAAACCGTAAAAACGCCGCCAAACTCTCCGGTTCGCAAGCCAGCTGGTGGCAATATTTAGTCTGCATCATCGTTTTGTCTCCGTTCTCCACCACACAATTAACGCAAGTCTCCGCTATGGATTGGTTTTGGATCGCCTGCATCGGTTTGCTTTGCACTGGTCTGGCTTATACGTTATTTGTTTCCAGTCTGAATACCATCAACGCGCGCACCGCGGCAATGATTATTTCCCTTGAACCTGTATATGCGATTTTAATTGCTTGGATTTGGTTAAATGAAGTACCGAGTTTACAAATGATAGTCGGCGGAATTATAATCATTTTGTCAGTGATTTGCGTCAATCTGAAAAAGTAACGGCGTAAAAACACACTGAAAATCCACCGCACTTTATGTAACGGAGAGCTTTATTATGAAAAACATTTTGTTAAAAATCATCTTATTACTCGGCGCCGCCTGTTTTTCCGTCTTTGCGCACAGTGAAAACAACGCCGTACAACAGAAAACGGAAATACAAACGCCAAACCGCACGGAATTGGTCTTTATTTTAGATCGCAGCGGCTCTATGAACGGCTTGGAAAGCGACACCATCGGCGGTTATAACGCCCTGTTGAGCAAACAAAAAGAAGAAAACAAAGGTGAAGTGTTTGTCACCACGGTTTTATTTGACGACCAATATGAATTGCTGCACAACCGACTTGCCATTGCCGACATTAAGCCTATCACCGATAAAGAATATTTCGTCAGAGGCAGTACGGCGTTATTGGATGCCATCGGCAAAACCATTACTCAAACTAAGGCCAATCAAAATAAATTAAAACAAGCGGAGAAAGCCGATAAAGTGCTGTTTGTGATTATTACCGACGGTATGGAAAACGCCAGTCGGGAATATTCTTTAAAAGCCGTGAAAAATTTAGTGGAAACGCAAAAAGAAAAAGACAAATGGGAATTTCTGTTTTTAGGCGCCAATATTGATGCCATCAGCACCGCCGAATCTTTCGGCATTTCCTCTTCCAAAGCGGTTAAATACCGTTCCGACAGTTCGGGTACGAAGAAAAACTACGAAGTGCTGAACAAAGCCATCACGGACGTACGTTCCGGTAGCGAGTTACAAGACACTTGGAAACAAGAAATTGAAGAAGATTATAAAAATCGGGAAAAAGAAGATAAAAAATAATGCGATAACAACAAAAGTGCGGTCGGTTTTCCACCTGTTTTCGGTTTGAAAAACAATGTCAATTTTGACCGCACTTTTCACCTTGTTATTGCCGAAATAAAAAATGCAACCTTACGGTTGCATTTTCATTATTAGGGAATTTAAAAATGAATAAAACTTAACGCTGTAAACTGACTATTTGGCTTACCGCTAAGTAATCACAAGTGAGATAAATAAAATAGTAAAAGCGAGATAAATGGGACTTAAGGGGAAATAAATTGACTTGGTGGGATTGGTAAAATGAAAAAGCGTTACAGTATATGAAAAAGAATTTGGCTCAAAAAAATGAAAATAACCCACTTTAAAATGAGTGGGTTTTCTTCATTTTGGATTGTCAAAAAGATCCGGCTGTTTATGTTTAACAATACGCTTGCGTACGCGGTCGATAACCTTGCGAATGCCACTTTCCGTCATATTATACCGCTTAACCAGCTGAAACCAGTTATTGCCGGTGAAACTATTGAAAATATCCAAATCACGTTGCGCAATTTTATAGTGAAAGTCCTTTGGAAAACTGATTACTTGCCCTGCGTAGTGTTCTGCTAAAAAATCGGCAACGCTAACAGAAATCTGCTCACAAACCTCGGCATCAAGGTTGTAATTTTTACATAGCGCATGCACATGAGCCTCCACATCCTGTAGTAACTCATGGCGCGCTATCTCCATAGTGCTCATTAATTAGCCCCCCTTTCACGTTGTTGCCATTTTTTTAACTGTTCTAGAACACGAGTTGCCTGCTCATTATCAAGCCAAGAAACAAAAGGGATAGAGTATCCGTCTTTATTTTTGGCAACTTTAGCCACGTACTTATTCAGGGCATTTTCACTACTGTCGCGAATAATGCCCGCTGCGTGCATTTCAAGCCATTTTGCGCGAATCTTCTTAATGATATTACTACGAGTATAATCTGAGCTTGGTGGCATTTTGCGCTTGCCGTTTAGTAATTTGCCGGAGCGGGCTTTAAATCCGCGCTTCTTAAGATTGTCGATAACCATATATAACTCGGCAATTGACATCGCCGCGCAACTGTCTTTATTAACTGCATTCATTAAAAAAGCACGATAAGTATCATCATCCATTTTTAACTGTACTTTACCGATATGAATTTGCGCGATTAATTTTTGACGATTGATCATTTATCCCCCTGCTGCTTTTGCCATTCACACCATTCTTTATAATAAGGAAGGTGTTCAATCGGCTGACCAAAACTGCGCATCTGCTCTATATAAGCAAATGCATTGTATTTTTTACTTTGCGCGTTCTGTTGTGCTTTATTCTCCGCGTTGTGTAATGCCACCGAACCGACAAATTTAGGGGCTTGAGAATCATATACCTGCTTTAAATAATTATGATTTGTCAGTTGTGCAATATTAGACTGTTCACGCCGTTTTTTACTCACGGATTGCACCGTTTCGCTTAAAGCGTGTGCCAATAATGGCGTTTGCGGATACATATCCAACACTTCACGCATTAGCTTTACCGCCCGACTGTTACTAAGAGCGGATTTTGCCGGACGGAATAAAGCGATATAACTCACTAACGGACGCGCCACACCACTCTTTAAATCTGCCATTAGCCCTAATAATTCACGACCGGCATCATCTTCTAAAAGTTGATCTAAATTAATATCAGAATGACAAACAGGGCATCTACATAGTTTCATGTTTACTCCTAAAACGCATTATTCAGCCCACTAAGTGCGTCAAAATGGGCTGTAAATGGATTTTAAAATTGTGGTGGTTCTGGTAGTGGTTGCCAGCACTTAATTCCATCATCCGTGTATTCTAACCATGCACCACATTCACAAAGATCCGCATCATAAAATTCGATCTGTATGGTTTTATCGTATTCTGTAAATACTAAGTAATATCCGCTATCACATGGACGGCACTCTCTAAAACTAATCCAACCATTGTTTTTACTCATTTTTTACTCCTTATTTCCCCTGCATTGCCAAGAATTCACTTTGCTTGATTTCTGTTAAATATTCCGGAATCGTTGGAAACTCGTCCCCGCCATATCCCTCGGTTTTAACCGGTATAGATAAAATAAAACAACCACTTGCTATACCACATACTGCAACGTAAGCCATGCGACCCCCTAATACCCAGCAGTTTAGTTTTAACTTACGTAACATAAAATCATTGAAACTTGGGTATTTTCCCAATATATCTCTAATTTCCTGAATTTTGGCATTGAATGCTTTACCTGCTTTAGTTCGCTTATTGCCTGTAATACAGACTTTTTCATTATCAATTCTTTCAATTTTATAGGTGTTGTCGGTTTTAACTTTCGCAAGTTCAGAATTGCTCACATCGCATACAATGCCGTAAATTCGCTCCGCACTACCATGCCAACCATCAAAAAAGGGGATAGTGTCAAAAATAGCGTTTAATTGTTCATTCCTCTCTTCACGTTGACTTCTCCATTGCTTATTTAATGATTTAATCGGCTCAATATCTAATTCACATTTAAAATAACGAAATTCCGGTCTCATATTTACTTCTAACTTAACTATTTTCCTCTTTGGTTGGCAAAGCCCGCCATATCACTTTCCCTATTTCTCGCTTTGCCCGCTGTAATAACTTGGTTGCGTCTTCTTTTTTGCCCTCTAACCAATTGTCTTTGGCTATCTCAAGCATAGTTTGCAAATCGACTATTTGTTGAGGTATATCTGTTTTCATAGCACCGGCTCCACTTCAAACACATCGTAAATTTCCATCACACTTTTATCTAAGCGGTCGAGTTCGTCTTGATTTAAGTCACACACCCGTTCTTTCACATCTTCAATGCTTTCTCCCTCGGCGACAAATTCAACCAAACATTCCATTCTCACCTTAAATTTTTTCATTTTCAGCTCCTTAAAACGGTCTCTCGACCATGCGTTTACAAAATTCAATGCGGTTTTCGACGTAAGCCACATTCTTTCTTTCCGCCCATTCTTTGGCGATAGTCCAAAAACGTACGGCTTGATAATACTCACCTGTGCGCTCCGCCAATGCGGCTTGCGTTGCGGAGCGTAAGTAAATAATGATTTTCGGTTCTGTTTTTCTTGCCATCACTGTTCCTCTTCACGTTGCAAAAACTATTATTCAGCCCTTTAGCCGCTCTCTCTAAAGGGCTGTAAATAGGCTTTACACCACTGCCATATCTAAGCTAATAGGCTGATATTTGCCGAGGCTATCACGTTCATAAAAGCGCACATAGTCTTTGCTGCCGACGACTTGCACGCTGTCGCTAATCGCTTGCATTGCCCGCTGCCAGCGGTCATCCTGAATATCGACGCGACGCAAGCCCAAAATTCGCGCGGTAGAAAGGTTGCCCTCTTTGTCAACTTGGAACGCATTATCAATTAAGGTGCGGATTTCCGGACGGGCATCCGCCGACCATTCTTGCAAACACAAATCAATCTGCTCTTTTGCGGCATGAATACGTTCATCAAAACTCAAATGGTCGGCAACCGCCACCTGCAATTTGTACTTGCCGTCGTAAGTGTGTAGCGTCAAATTGCCTTTACGCCCGCCCATTTGCACCCCGTATTTTTCACCGGAGAGCTGTACAAACGCCGCGACATCATCAAATACGCGGTTTTTAAACGCCCGAATATTGACTTGTAAATCGACCGCACTTTTAACAAAGCCGCGCACTAATTCATCGCGCTCTTTGTCGATATCTTTTACCAGTTCATCCGCAACCAGATTCCCCTTTGCGTCTTCCCAGTATAATTTCCCGTTGACTTCAACTTTACTCATGGTTTCCTCCTGTTTTATTTGATAACATGCACATCGTTGCGACCGCTTTCGCAGAGTGCCGGCATCCCGTCTTGCTTGATTCTTGCAGTAATACCGCCTCTGTATAGTTTGTCGATAACGATATATGCAACTCCGTCAATACACACCTCATAGTATTCATAACTGTCTATGGGTTTAGTTTTCGCAGGCCGCTCACTAGCACCGTCACACCCCGCTACTGTGCTAATGACGGCTAAAATTAAACGCATTTTCATCACATCAATTACTCTTTAGTTAATGTAAAATCGAAGTGGATTTTTCCGTTTCGGTTATACGTTGTTGCAGTATTTCCGGGTCAGTCTTAAAGTAAAACCGCACTTCACAAGATTCTTTATGCACGGCGACATGCGTAATTTCACTCATCACCATCACGGCTGCCATTCGGGGATTTAAGTTGATTTTCTCAAAAGTAAACAGCAACAAATCAAAGAAACGGCTGTCGGTTCGTTCAATGCGCTCAAATGCGTCATCTTCCGTGTTATCTTTGCTCATCTTTACACCCCTTTCACCACATCCGCCGTCACCTGCGGCGCGCCTAATTCCGCCGCCAAATTCATTGCCGCCGTCAGCAAATTGCCTACCGCCAGCGGATACAACAAGCTGGTTTGGGCTTTATTGCGACTGTTGGTTAATATCAAACGCTCGCGCACCGCATCCAGCGCTGTGTCGTCAAAAATTTCCGACGTTTTGCGTCCGATGGACTGCAACCGCCAATCCACATACTGCTCTAAACAAT
>JBHBXR010000209.1:0-19179 GCA_041795785.1 Mesocricetibacter sp. | reverse complement strand
GGGAAAGAGCTTGCATTATTTTAGTGCAAATATCAATTTCATATCCAAAATATTTATCAACATATAGTTGATAAATATGCATAAATTTCTCAATACATTCTCTATGCCAATGTTCTCTGCTATCTAAAAAAATTGCAGAGTGATTTAATGCATTCAGATATTTCTGTTCAATTAAACTGCCTTTGAATCCGGAGAATAACTTTCTGTCGATATTAATGCACACATAAGTACTGTTCGGATCGCTGACCGGTTTCATCGAATGCATGCAACCACTGTTAATAAAAATACCTTGTCCTTTCTTAAGTAAAAAAGATTCCGAGTTCACATAAAAATTAATTTCACCTTCGGTGACATAAGAAAACTGATATTCATCATGCCAATGCCAAATAACATAACCCAATACGTTTTGGGACATTGTATTTTTATATACGGCGAGCGGATACGCAAAATTACCGTGCGCAGTAAGCTCCTGCTGCGAAGTGTCTGTTTCAACATCTACAATTTGCATTCCTTTAACGGACATAACCCCTCCCAAAAATCAATATATTGATATATATCAATGATATTTTGATATTTAATTTTAAAAAACGCAATATATTAATATTTAATATCAATATTTTTGTAGTAATAATCAAGCAAATTCTTCATATTGATACTACTGCTTAAATATAACTCAGTACTTATAAGGAGAATAATATGTCTACAATGGTCATTGCTCAACTCATAATGTTTATTACACTAATATTGATGGTTATCGGAAGAACGCCTCTTTATCTTACAGCCGTAATAGGATCGACAATAGCTGCGTTAATCGTTGGCATTCCTTTATATGGTACAGAATCGGTAACTATTGCCAAACTAGTAATAGGCGGTTTAAATCCGGTATTGGCAGATATGACGGGAATTCTATTGTTTATTGGTGTAATGCAGACAACGGGGTTTCTATCTGTAATAATTCGTGATGTTATTCGTACTGGTAATTATGTCGGCGGTGGTCCGGGAATTATTACGGCAGCAAGTATCGCTGCAGGTATTATCGGAATGATGGTCGGCTTTACACAAGCCGTAATTACGGGCGTAGTAGCCGGTCCGGCCGCATTAAAACTTGGGGTAAAACCCAATCCAGCAGCGGGGGCTTTGCAGCACGCCAATATTTTAGGCTGCGGAGCCGGATTTGCCCATCCTACTCAGGTTGCTATTATTTCAATGACTGCTGTTGGTTTCGGCATGGTAAACGTCTATGGCGCTATTACGGCTTTTGCAGTTATGGCGGTAGCGTACTGGCGTATGCACCGTGATGTCATAAAAACCGGAGTGATGAAAAAATATACTACAGAGGAAATGGGACAAATTTTACAAGAATTCGAAACCCAAAAACGTAAAGTGTCCTCTTTTACCGCACTTGTGCCATTCGGTATTTTGGTAATCGGATTTGTGTTAAAAATGCCGATTTTTATCGTCGGTTTCTTTGCAAGTTTAGTTACTATTGTGCTTTCCCGCATCAATCCGGCCGAAGGTGAAACTGCAATGATCGAAGGGGTCAGAAAAATCGCGGTACCTTTGGTAGCAACTATTTGTTTTCTATATATGTCAGGTGTAATTAATAACATCGGTATCGCTACTTTGCTTTCCGATTGGTTAAAACCGGGACTTGATACCGCACCCGTATTTTTAATGTTTGGTGTAGCATTGCTAACTGGAATTATTACACAATCTTATTCCGCCGCTGCAGCAATCATCCTTCCGTTCCTTGATATTGTATTAAAAGCCGGTGCCCATCCTATGTTAGCTGCAGTTGCTGCGATTTCCGGTGGTAATTTAGGTCAATATTTTCTGACCGGTGGTCCTGTTTCAGGCTTATCTACGGTGATTCCAGTGATTCCCGGTAGTTCATTACAGTTAGCCAACCGTTTTCAACGACCTAATATTGCATTGAGTTGGGTGGTTGCCGGAGTTTTATTAGTTGTTTTAGGTTTTATTTATAAATAGGAGGATACTATGTCCAAGAAAATCATTGCTGCTTTACAAATCGGTTCATCAGTTAATGGTAAAGCGGAAACATTAGCCAATATTTTGAAATTTGAAAATGAAATTAAACAATCCGGTGCTTCTTTGGTTGTCATGCCAGAAGCATTATTAGGCGGTTATCCCAAAGGTAAAATATTTGGAACATATTTAGGTTATCGCTTACCTGAAGGGAGAGAGGAATTCGCGCAATACCATGCTAATGCGATTGATGTGCCGGGAACTGAAACTGATGAATTGGTCGGACTTTCGCAAAGAACAGGAGCCAGTATTGTCGTAGGTGTAATTGAACGTTCAAATACGACATTATATTGTACAGCTTTATTTTTTACACCCGAAGAAGGATTAGTCGCCAAACATAGAAAATTAATGCCCACTGCGACTGAACGTCTTATATGGGGTCAAGGGGACGGTTCCACATTACCGGTAGTTAATACGAAAGCCGGTAAAATCGGTGCAATTATCTGTTGGGAAAATTATATGCCGTTGCTAAGAATGGCAATGTACGCCAAAGGATTGGATATTTGGTGTGCTCCGACTGTTGATACGAGAGAAATCTGGCAGGCGTCCATGCGCCATATCGCTTACGAAGGAAGATGTTTTTTAATTAGTGCCTGTCAAGTACAACCTTCGCCAAAAGTATTGGGTATTGATGTACCCCATTGGGATCAAGATTTACCGTTAATGCATGGAAACAGTATTATTGTAAATCCGCTAGGTGAAATTATTGCAGGACCGCTTAAAGATGAAAGTGGATTAGTTGTCGCTGAAATCAATATTGATGATATTGTGAAGGCAAGATATGATTTTGATGTTACAGGGCATTACAGCCGGCCGGATGTATTTTCCTTAATAGTAGATGAGCATGAAAAAAAGAATGTCACTTTGATCTGAACCTCAAAAGTTAGACTGTTAATTCAAGGACTGTTTTCCGATATTCCACCGGATCCAGTCCTTTTAATTTTATCTGAATACGCTCACTATCATAATAATGAATGTAATCGTGAATCGCTTTCTCAAGCTGTTCAAGAGCTTCAAACCGCTTGCCAAAGTAACCAGTGTTCGACTTTCCACTGCCTCATAATTGAAATGACGAAGCGTTAAAGACAAATTGTGTTGATATTCAAGGTAGAAATCAACTACTTGTTATTTGAAGAGCGGGTATTTTTGATCATAAAAACCTGCACCTTAGCCGTTAGGGATTAGTCCAACTTTTAAAGTACAGATCACAAACCGCTTCTCTTTTTGTTTTGCCGCTATCCTATGCTAAAATTGCGCCGATTTAATTTGGAACAACGCAATGCAAACTTTACCCGTCGAACAATATTCACTGCAACTTGAAAAAAAACGCGAAAAACTGACCGCACTTTTAGCGCCCTTTAACGCCCCCGCATTGGAGGTTTTTCCCTCACCGCCGCAACATTACCGTATGCGCGCGGAGTTTCGCATTTGGCACGAACAAGGCGATCTGTATCATATTATGTTCGATCAGCACAGCCGTCGGCGTTATCGCGTCGATACTTTTCCTATCGCAAGCGAACTGATTAACCGAATGATGACGGCATTATTGCCGTTATTGAAAGAACAGGAAATGTTGTCACACAAGCTGTTTCAGATTGATTATCTCAGCACTTTGAGCAATCAAATAATCGTCAGTCTGCTTTATCATAAACCTCTAAACGAAGAATGGAAACAAGCCGCGCAAGCGCTTAAAGTGCGGTTGGAAAATCAAGGGTTTTGCGTGCAAATTGTAGGGCGCGCCAATAAACAGAAAATCTGCTTGAATCGGGATTACGCGGATGAAGTGCTCACCGTAAACGGTAAAGATTATGTGTACCGTCAAGTGGAAAACAGTTTCACCCAACCGAATGCGGCGGTGAACGGCAAAATGCTGCAATGGGCGCAGGATTGCACCCGTCACAGTCAGGGCGATTTATTGGAGCTTTATTGTGGCAACGGCAATTTTTCCATCGCGTTGGCGCAGAATTTCCGTCAGGTGTTGGCAACGGAAATCGCCAAACCTTCGGTTGCGGCGGCACAGTTCAATATTACGGCGAATCGTATTGACAATTTGCGTATCATCCGTATGTCGGCGGAGGAATTTACGCAGGCGATAAACGGCGTACGCGCCTTTAATCGTTTGCAAGGCATTGATTTACGCGCTTATCAATGCAACACGATTTTTGTCGATCCGCCGCGCGCCGGGCTTGATCCCGCGACGCTGAATCTGGTACAGAATTACGCGCGGATTTTGTACATTTCCTGCAATCCGCACACGTTGTGCGACAATTTACAGCAATTATGCCGCACCCATCGCATTGAGCGGGCGGCATTGTTCGATCAGTTCCCTTACACCGAACATATGGAAAGCGGTGTGTGGCTCATACGCAAATAATATGAACATCCGATTAATCTGCGAAAGCAAAACGCCCGAAATTTTCACCGCACTTTGCCGAGCCAAAGGGTTGGTGCATGATCCCGCCGCCAATTTAGCCTTGGTGCAAACCGAAAAGGACGGCATGATACGTTTGGAATTGCGTAAATCGGACGAACCCAAGATCGGCGCGGTGTATGTGGATTTTGTCGGCGGAACCATGGCGCACCGACGTAAATTCGGCGGCGGACGCGGCGAAGCCGTTGCCAAAGCGGTGGGCGTGAAAGGCGATGAATTACCGACGGTTATCGACGCCACCGCCGGATTGGGGCGCGATGCTTTCGTATTGGCGTCCGTCGGTTGCCAAGTACGTTTGATCGAACGCCATCCCGTCGTGTTTTTATTGTTGCAAGACGGCTTGCAACGCGCTTATGCGGATCCCGAAATCGGTACGATGATGCAGCGAAATATGCGCTTGCTGGACGTCAACTGCCTTGCCGAATTGGATCCCGCTACGGATTACGCCGATGTGGTGTATTTGGATCCGATGTATCCGCATAAACAAAAATCCGCCTTGGTGAAAAAAGAAATGCGCCTGTTTCAACATTTGGTCGGCGCCGATGAAGACGCCGCCGAGCTGCTTGAACCCGCTTTACGCATTGCGCAAAAACGGGTGGTGGTGAAACGTCCCGACTATGCGGAATTTCTCGCGCAAAAACCACCGCACTTTAGCCGTGAAACTAAAAATCACCGCTTTGATATTTATTCGACACGGATTTAACGGATAAACCCGCTATGAATGCTCGTTCTTTTACACCGAATCAAGGTCGTCAACCTCCCCGTTCAGCGACTAAAAAAAGTGCGGTCAAAAAATCCCGAATTTTACGTCATGCCAAATCAACGCCGCATTTTAACCAAACCCAAGTAATTTTATTTAACAAACCCTTTGACGTGTTGAGCCAATTCAGCGATGAAAACGGACGCCGCACCTTAAAAGATTTTATTCCCGTTGCGCAAATTTATCCCGCAGGCCGCTTGGATCGCGACAGTGAAGGATTGTTGTTATTAACCAACAACGGCGAAATCCAACACCGTTTGGCGGATCCCAAATTTAATACGGAGAAAACCTATTGGGTGCAAGTGGAAGGCATTCCGAGCGAAGCGGCATTGGCGCAACTGCGCAGCGGCGTCGAGTTAAAAGACGGCATGACCAAACCCGCCAAAGTGCGGTTGATTTGCGAGCCGAAATCTTTATGGCAACGTCATCCGCCGATTGGTGAGCGGCTGCATATTCCCACCTCGTGGTTAGAAATTAAAATCAGCGAAGGGCGCAACCGTCAGGTCAGACGGATGACGGCGCACATCGGTTTCCCCACATTGCGCTTGATTCGCTACGGCATTTCGCCGTTTAATCTGGACGGTTTAGCCAACGGCAGTTACCGCATTTTGAACGAAACGGAACTAAGCCGGCTGTATGCCGCGTTACAATTAAATAAGGACTGATAAATAAGGACTGAATATTATGCACAAACCCAATATTACGATGGCGTGCGTGGTGCACTGCAAAGGAAAATTTTTATTCGTCGAAGAAATGGAATACGGCAAACGGACGCTTAATCAGCCCGCCGGTCATTTGGAAAAAGACGAAACCGTTTTAGCCGGCGCCGCCCGCGAACTGTTGGAAGAAACCGGCATTCGCGCCGAAATGCAAAAATTGGTGAAAATTTATCAATGGCACGCCCCGCAAAGCCAAACCGACTATATTCGTTTTTTATTCGCCGTCGAACTGGAGGAACAGTTGGAAATTCATCCGCAAGATGCGGATATTACCCGCGGCTTATGGCTGACGTTGGATGAATTCAATGAATATATTCAACAGGAAGGGCAAGGCGCCCGCAGCCCGTTGGTCATACAATCGGTGCGGGATTACCTCAAAGGGGAATTTTATTCGACGGAATTATTGTGTTTATACCGATAAAACGTAAATTGAGGAACGGCGGATTGTTACACGTCATTCCTCATCACTTGCGACGCCTACCACCGACAAGCGCTCCGTATCCAAATCGTTATGTAACAATTCCACCTTCGGCATTTCTTTGTTGGCTTTGGCGGACAGATCCTTAAAGCGCTCCACCTTACCGAGCAAGCCTTGCTGACCGACAAGGGCGGTGACAGTGCCGTTGTAATGTCCGCTGACAGCGGATAAGCTGTTGCCCAGTTTCGCCAAACGTTCCGCCACCAAACAGATTTGATTATAAATTTCCCCCGCTTTTTCACTGATTTCACGGGCTTCCGTATTGCCGCGTTCGATACGCCATAAATTGGCGACGGTGCGTAAAATCGGCATTAATGTGGTGTAGGAAACCAAAATAACATTCCGTTCGTAACCGTAAGCAAACAGCGCGGCATCGGCTTTCAACGCCTCGATATAAGCCGGCTCCACGGCGATAAACATCAAAACGAAATTCGGGCTGCGTACGCCGATCAAATTACTGTAATCCTTACGCGATAAATCGTCGATATGATTGCGAACCGCCCGAATATGCTCACGCATAAAATTCTGACGACCGATTTCATCGTCACAATTGACCGCACTTTCATAGGCGTTCAACGACATTTTGCTGTCGATAATCAAATGTTTGTCATCGGGCAGATTAACCACGAAATCGGGATAATTGTTCTTCCCGTCCTCGTCTTTAAAATGCACCTGTTCCGCGTAATGTTCGCCTTCGATCAAGCCCGCCGACTGCAACGCGCGCGCCAACTGGATTTCTCCCCAGCTGCCCAAGGTTTTCTTTTCGCCTTTTAACGCGGAAGCGAGATTATTGGCTTGCTGCGACATGGAAAGCCCGATTTCCAACACTTTTTTAATCTCCGCTTCCAAGCCCGCGTTGCCCTTCAACGACTCGGAATGAATTTCGTTCACCCGTTTTTGAAAGCCTTCGATTTGTTCGCGAAACGGTTTGAGCAACGCGTCCAGCGCCGTTTGATTGGATTGACTGAAACTCTTTGATTTTTCTTCTAAAATTCGGTTGGCAAGGTTTTGAAATTCAGTGCCGAGTTGCAGCTTACTCTGTTCAAAGGATTGCTGTTGCGCCACAAAATGCTTTTCCTTTTCCGCCAACGTAGTCTTCAATTCGGTCAATTCCTGCGAAAGTGCGGTCAGTTTTTCCGTTAAATTGAACGCTTCTTGTTCTTTACGCAAGATATGCTGCTGACTTTGTTCCAACTGCTTGTTCAAGCCGTCCGCTTGTGCCGAGGCAATACCGAAACGCTCTTTTAACGCGATGATATACTCGGAGGTTTGTGCGTGACGGGCTTGTTCTTCGTCCAATTCTTTTTGCAGATAATGCAGTTTTTCATCTCGTTCCAACAAGCGAACTTGCAATCCTTCCGCCGTGGTTTGCGCTTTCACCACACTTTGTTCCAATTGATTTTTAAGCTGCGCCAACTGTTCGAATTTTTCTAATAGTTGATTGAAATCCAAGATATTTTTATTTAAATCCTGCTGTAATTCCTGTACGTCGCGGTTACGTTTCGCCAACATAAATATAAAAATCACACACAACAGCCCAAGCCCGAGCGCACTGAGAAAAAAAGGATTGTAGAGAAGTTCTTGCATAATATTTCCTTGTCTTTATTATTAGCCAGTATAAACGAAAAAAGAGAGAACCAAGCGAATATTTTCAGGAAGCGCAACAATGAGCGAACGCCTTTTCCACCATCACAAACAGCAACAGCATTGTCCGCAATGCGGCGCGTTATTGCAGATGAAACAGGGCAAAAAGGGCTTGTTTCTCGGTTGTTCCGCTTATCCCGCGTGCGATTACCTCAAACCGCTGCATCCCCATAACGAAAGTAAAATCATCAAACAACTGGAACAAAGCTGTCCCGAATGCGGGCATTATTTGGTGTTAAAACAAGGGCATTTCGGTATGTTTATCGGTTGCAGCAATTATCCCGCCTGCCATTTTATCGTACACGAAGAAAGCGAGAACGAAGAACAAACCGTGCCTTGTCCGGAATGTCGGCAAGGGCGGTTGGTCGCACGGCGCGGGCGGCAAGGCAAATACTTTTACGGTTGCGACCGTTTTCCGCAGTGTAAATTCACGTTGCCGCACAGACCTTACCCACAGCCTTGCCCAAGTTGCGGTTATCCGTTAAGTCTGTTAAAAAATGCGGCAAAATCCGACCGCACTTTTGTCTGCGCCAATAAAATTTGCAAACATCAATTTGAAGCAGAAGAATGAATTTATCCGATATCGTTGAGAAATTAAAACAAAACCAAGTGGTTGCCTACCCCACTGAAGCCGTATTCGGCTTGGGTTGCAATCCGAACAGCCAAAGTGCGGTGGAAAATCTGTTGCGTTTAAAACAACGCCCGTGGCAAAAAGGTTTAATTCTGGTTGCGCCCGATTTACGCTTCTTGTTGCCTTTTATTGATGAACATAAATTGCAAGCGCAACATTGGCGGCGGTTACAGACGCAATATGACCGTCCGACTACGTGGGTGGTTCCCGCCTGCGCCGATACGCCGACATTTCTGCGCGGACAATTCGACAGCATTGCCGTCCGTTTATGTCGTCACGAGGCGGTGAAATTATTGTGCGAACAAAGCGGGTTTGCACTGACTTCCACCAGCGCCAATCTCAGCGGATTGCCGCCGTGTAAAAACGCGGATGAAGTGCGGTCGCAATTCGGTGCGGATTTTGCGGTGCTGGATATGCCGGTGGGTGACGCGCAAAATCCGTCGGAAATCCGCGACCTACTAACCAATCAAGTATTCAGACAAGGATAAATCATGGACAAATACGCCGTATGGGGCAACCCGATTGCGCAAAGCAAATCGCCGCAAATCCATCAATTTTTTGCCGAACAAACGGCGCAACAAATGGAATATTCGGCGATGTTGGGCGACGAACAAGACTTTGAAGCGCAATTAAAAGATTTCTTTGCCAAAGGCGCCAAAGGCTGCAATATTACCGCGCCGTTTAAAGAGCGCGCCTATCAAATGGCGGACGAATACAGCGAACGCGCGCTAACCGCGGAAGCTTGCAACACATTGAAAAAACTGGATAACGGTAAATTATACGCCGATAACACCGACGGCGCCGGTTTGGTCAGCGACCTGCAACGTTTAGGTTGGCTGAAAGCGCAACAATCGCTGCTGATTTTAGGCGCAGGCGGCGCGACGAAAGGCGTATTGCTGCCGTTGTTACAAGCACAGCAAAACATCCTGATTGCCAACCGCACGTTAAGCAAAGCGCAGGAACTGGCGGATAAATTCGCTTGTTACGGCAATGTTCGGGCGGTTGAATTGGCACAGATTCCCGTGCAAGGATTTGATTTGATTATTAACGCTACATCGTTGGGCTTACAAGGCAAAACCGTCGATATTGCGCCCGAGATCCTACGTCGGGCAGGTGCGGTGTACGATATGCAATACGCCAAAGGCGCAGATACGCCCTTTGTGGCATGGTGCAAAAGCTTAGGCGTACAACAAGTCAGTGACGGTTTCGGCATGCTGGTGGGGCAAGCGGCGCATTCTTTCCATTTATGGCGCGGCGTTATGCCCGATACGGAACCCTTGTTAACACAAATAATTTAGGTCTCGCTTGAGATTTGAGCAATGCAGCAAAACTTAACCCACGTTTACCTTACGGCAGCCGTTTCTGCCGTTAATAAAACGCCCTCAAAACAAACCGCACTTCAGCTCGGCTTGCAAACAGAATTGCCTTATTTCAAAGTCTTTACTCCGCAATTGGTAAGCCTGCCCGAGCTTTATCAGCTTATTGATCAACAAATTACACAAATTTTACAGCAAACCGGTTGGCAAACGGACGAAATGTGTCAAATTCCGATATTCTTGGGTTCCACAGGCTATGTGATTGCCGATTGTGAGGCTCGCTTAGTGCAACAGCAGACTTTGCCGACGGAATACAGCATGGCGGTAATCGGCGAATATTTACGCAATAAATATCAAACGGACGTTTTCAGCCTTGCCACTTCTTGTACATCGTCCGCACAAGGCGTGAATTACGCTTATAAGATGTTGAAGTCGGGGAACTATGCCAAAGCGATTGTGATTGGTTTCGAATTATTTAACCGCTTAACGTTTGAGCATTTTCATGCCATGCGCCTGCTTGCCGATACGGAAAATTATTTGCCGTTTATTGAGCCGAGGGGCATTGTTTTAGGCGAAGGGCTGGCGTGTTTAGCGTTATCCTGCGAACCTCATACGGCGTTTGAATGTGAACTGCTGGGTGTCACCGCATTGACCGACAATGACAATCTGACCAACAACAGCGAATCTGCGTTGCGAACCTTGCTACTACAAACCTGTCGCAATGCCGGTCTCGAACCGAGTCAAATTCAAGGCGTTAAAGTGCACGGCGTGGGCGGCACTAGCGATGAAACGGAAGTGCGGTTACTTTCGTCGCTATTTCCGCAAGCGCAATGGATTCTCGCCAAACCTTATATGGGACACACTTTGGGCGCAAGCGGCGCTACGGAGACGACGTTTTTATTAGATTGCTTAAATGCAGGAAAGGCACCGGATTTGCCCCAAAATGCCGATAACTTACCACTCGCTCACGGCAAAATCCTCAAAAACGGGTATTACCTCAGCTATTTTTTAGGTTTTGGCGGCAGTAATGCGGCTTGGATAATGAGATTTAATCATAATGAATAGTGTCGTTTATTTAATCAAAACCGGACAATTTCTTTGCCAAGATTGGGATGATAAAACCCTGCGTAAGCAATTAACATCCCAAGGCATTGACGCGCGCCGAATGAGCCGTTTTACTCAATTAGCCTTGCTAGGCGCATTGCCGTTAAAGGAACATCTCCGTGCGAATACGGCGATTTACCTCGGCTCCGGTTTCAGTTCGCCGAGCAAATTCAACAAAATGTTCCGACAATTAAACGAAGAAAATATCCCCAGCCCGTTGGATTTTATGGCGAACCTGAATAATGCGGCAACTTTTCAAGTGGCACAAAGTTTAAATGTGAGCGGCAATTCGGTTTTCTTGGCAATTAATCAACATACTTTCTTACAACCGTTAAAACTTGCGTTATTGGACTTGCAATTGCGACAGTGTGAAAACGCCTTGGTGGGTTGGGCGTTTGAGCGATATCAAGCGGAACAACAGGAGGGCAGTTGCTGGTGGTTATTAAGTCACAACGCGCAAGGCGCATTGGCGACAATACCTTGCAATCTGCAAAAACAATCCGAAAACCGACCGCACTTTTTACAGCAGATTATTGATTTGCAAGCGGAAATTTTAAACGGACAGCAAATAGTTTTGTAAAGAAACAACAACGCTGAAGAATATTGGTTATAATTGACCCGTTTTGTGTAGTAACAACCGAATTATATTAGAGAAATATTAATGATACGTTTTGCAAATGTAAGTAAAGCCTACATGGGAGGAAAGCCAGCGTTACAAGGGCTGAATTTTCACCTTCCGGTGGGCAGTATGACTTATTTAACCGGGCACTCTGGGGCGGGCAAAAGCACCCTGCTGAAATTGATTATGGGCATAGAACGTGCCAACGGCGGGCAAATTTGGTTCAACGGTCACGACATTACCCGCTTAACCCGTTATGAAATCCCCTTTTTACGCCGTCAAATCGGCATGGTACATCAGAATTACAGTTTGTTGTCCGATCGCTCCGCGTTGGATAACGTGGCGTTACCGTTAATTATTGCCGGTATGCATCCGAAAATCGCAAATGAACGCGCCCTTGCCGCGTTGGATCGGGTCGGGTTGTATGAACGCGCCCATTATATGCCGCTGCATTTGTCCGGCGGCGAGCAACAACGGGTGGATATAGCCCGCGCCACCGTACATAAACCGCAATTGTTGCTGGCGGACGAGCCGACGGGAAATTTGGACGATGCCCTTTCCTTCGATATTTTCGGCTTGTTTGAAGAATTCAACCGCATGGGAACCACAGTGTTGATCGCCACGCACGATATTGCGTTAATTCAAAAGAAACCGAAACCCTGCCTCGTGCTTGAGCAGGGACATTTGCGTTATTAAGGACGGTGAAGATGAGTTTGAGACAAAATGCCCCGTTCTGGGTGCAAATGCACTATGTGTTTCGTATGGTGTGGGCGGATTTAATTAAGAAGAAATACGGCACGATTCTGACCGTTTTGGTTATTGCGGTATCGCTTACCATTCCGACGGTGAGTTTTTTATTATGGAAAAACACCCATCAGGCGGCGACGGAGTTTTATCCTGAAAGCGAATTAACCGTTTATTTGCATAAAAATTTGAGTGAAGAAGACGCCAATGCGGTGGTGGACAAAATCCGCCAACAGGAAGGAATCGAAAGCCTGAATTATATTTCCCGCCAGGAAAGCCTGAACGAATTTCGCTCTTGGTCGGGTTTCGGTGAGGAGTTGGATATTTTAGACGACAACCCGTTGCCGGCGGTGGTGATGATTAAGCCGACCCAAGCTTATCAGCCTTCGGAAAAACGGCAGGAATTACGCGAAAATTTGGATAAAATCAAAGGCGTACAGGAAGTCCGTTTGGATAACGATTGGATGGAAAAACTGACAGCGTTGACTTGGTTGATTGCGCACGTGGCGATTTTCTGCGCGGTATTGATGACATTGGCGGTATTTTTAGTGATCGCCAACAGCATCCGCTCCGATGTATACAGCAGCAAATCGGCAATTGAAGTAATGAAATTATTAGGCGCGACGGATCAATTTATTCTGCGCCCGTTCCTTTACACTGGTCTTATTTACGGCTTTTTCGGCGCATTCTTTGCCTGTTTTTTCAGCAGTTTATTAATCACCTATTTCACCGGCGCAGTTAAATATGTGACGGATATTTTTGCGGTGTCGTTTGAATTGCACGGCTTGGAATTAGGTGAAGTGATCTTTTTGTTGGTAATTTGTTCAATCGTCGGTTATGCCTCCGCATGGATCGCGGCGACACGCCATATTAAAGTGATTGAGAAATAATATAAACGGTATATTTTTAATGAAAATCTAAGATTTCACGGCATATTATTATTTTTTGCTAAAAGAACTTGATTTTATTTGGTCGATCTTGTAATTAATTAACCCTAAACACAACATTTTTATTTTACTCATAAGGAAACAAAATATGAAAAACGTAGGTTTTATCGGCTGGCGCGGAATGGTGGGTTCCGTATTAATGGATCGTATGCAGGAAGAACAGGACTTTGCCAATATCAATCCGGTCTTTTTCACCACATCCCAAGCGGGTCAAAAAGCGCCGGTATTCGGCGGCAAAGATGCGGGCTTGTTAAAAAATGCTTTCGATATCGAAGAGCTGAAAAAATTAGACATTATCGTCACCTGCCAAGGCGGCGATTACACTAATGAAGTTTACCCGAAATTAAAAGCGGCAGGTTGGGACGGCTATTGGGTGGATGCGGCATCGGCATTGCGTATGAAAGACGACGCCATTATCGTGCTCGATCCGGTCAATCAACACGTTATTTCCGACGGCTTGAAAAAAGGTATTAAAACCTTTGTCGGCGGCAACTGCACGGTTAGCCTGATGTTAATGGCAATCGGCGGATTGTTCGAGCGCGATTTGGTGGAATGGGTTTCCGTAGCGACCTATCAAGCGGCTTCCGGCGCAGGTGCGAAAAATATGCGCGAATTATTGGTGCAAATGGGCGAGTTGGAAGACAGCGTAAAAGCGGAATTGGCTGATCCGGCTTCTTCCATTTTAGACATTGAGCGTAAAGTGACGGCGCAAATGCGTTCTGCGGACTTCCCGACCGATAACTTCGGCGCACCGTTGGCAGGCAGTCTGATTCCTTGGATCGATAAATTATTACCGGAAACCGGACAAACCAAAGAAGAATGGAAAGGTTATGCGGAAACCAACAAAATTTTAGGCTTAAGCGCCAATCCGATCCCGGTGGACGGCTTATGCGTGCGTATCGGCGCATTACGCTGCCACAGCCAAGCGTTTACGATTAAAATGAAGAAAGATCTGCCGTTAGCGGAAATCGAACAAATTTTAGCTTCACACAACGAATGGGTGAAAGTAATTCCGAACGACAGAGAAACCACGTTACGCGAATTAACGCCGGCTAAAGTCACCGGCACCTTAAGCGTACCGGTCGGACGTTTACGCAAACTGGCGATGGGACCTGAATATTTGGCGGCATTTACTGTGGGCGACCAATTATTATGGGGCGCGGCGGAGCCGGTACGCCGTATCTTAAAACAATTAGTGGCGTAATATAAAAATAAGCAAAAGTGCGGTAAAATAGACCGCACTTTTTGTTTGGATTGAAGCAAAACCTATGCAACGAGAACCTCATTTCTGTCAATTCGCCCTTGAACAGCTGTACCCTTTCGCCGAACGGTTTCCCATTCGCTATTTTAACGGTAAACGTAACTGTCGGATTGCTTACCGCCATTTTGTCCATCCGCAAATCGAGGAACGCAAATTACTGATTTTAGCCAACGGCCGGGCGGAAAATATCCTGAAGTGGACGGAAATCGCCTATGATTTTTATCATCAGGGCTACGACGTACTGATTTTTGATCACCGCGGACAAGGTTATTCACAGCGCCTGTTGAAAGGTTCAGATAAAGGTCATTTGGATGAATTTCGCTTTTACACCGACGATATGGCGGATTTAATCAAAAAAGTGACCGCACTTTATGATTACCGTCGCCAATATATTTTGGCGCATTCTCTCGGCGCGCTGATCAGCACTTATTACTTGGCCAATTACGATCATCATATTCAACGAGCGGTGTTTTCCGCGCCTTTTTTCGGTATGCCTTACACCCACCCTATGCGTGACGAACTGGCGATTAATCTGATGATGTTGTTCGGACAAGGGGAGCGTTATGTGTTCGGCAAAACCGATTACAAACCGGCGGATTTAAACAATAACGAGCTCAGTTTTTGCAAAACCCGAATGAAATGGATGAACCGAATCAACCGTAAATTCCCTGAAATTCATCTCGGCGGGCCGACTTTCCGCTGGGCGCATTTATGCGCTAACGCAATCAAACGGCTGCCGGAAATTATTCCGCGCATTGAAATTCCGGTGCTGATCTTACAATCCAACAAAGACAAAATCGTGTCGAATAAAACGATGGAAAAACTGACCGCATTTTTTGCCAACGGCACGATAGAACTGGTGGACAACGCCAAACACGAAATTCTGTTTGAACGCGACCACCTGCGGGAGAAAATGCTGCAACGAATTTTCGCTTATTTATCAACGGAAAATTCGATTTAACACCAAAGCGATACCGTCTTCGTCATTGGAGGCGGTAACTTCCTTGGCTGCTTGTTTGATTTCATCGGGTGCATTGCCCATCGCCACACTTAAGCCCGCATATTGCAACATATCCAAATCATTAAAATTATCGCCGAAAGCAACAACTTCTTCTGCACGAACATTCAAATGCTGCTCCATAAAACGAATGGCTTTAGCTTTGGTTGCCGCTTTGTTCATAATTTCCAAATATTCGTTTTTCGAGCGGTGAATGCTTAAGTGCGGTAAGCTTTGCTTGAGTTTTTGTTCCAACTGACGGATTTCCTCCGCTTCGCCCATCACCAAAATTTTATGCACTTCGTTTAGATCTTTCGGCGTTTGTTTGGCGTGCAAACCGGTGATTTCGCTTTCCTGCAACGTCCAATAATTATTCAGATCGTTACAGAACCAATCCAGACCGGCGTAATGGCTAACGGAAAGATGATTAAAATCGGCAAGAATTTGATTTAATTGTTGTAAATCCTGAGGCTCTAAAATTACGCTGTAAAGTGCGGTCAGATTTTTATCTAAAATCAATGCACCGCTGTAACAGATAATCGCCTGTTGGGTGTCAAGCTGTTTGGTGTAAGGAGTAATCGCATAAGGCGGACGCGCCGACACGGGAATAAAAGGAACGCCCTTGGCAATCACCGCTTTAATCGCCTGCTCGGTTAACGGGCTGATTTGATGGCGACTGTTTAACAAGGTGCCGTCAATATCGCTAAACACCGCCTTATAAAGCGGCGCGCTTTGCGCCTCCAAAGTTTGTTCGGCAAATTGTAATAGGGCGTTTAATTCGTTTTTTCCTTTCTCCGACAACACCTTATTATCTGCAAAAATCTGCTTGGCACGCGCTTGAATAAAGCGGAGGTAATCCTCATTCTGCGTTTCGCCGAATTGCTTTTTGGCAAAATACATATCGGCAAAATCCTTATTGGTTTGGGTCAACAACATTTTCTGCCCGACCAACACAATCAACGCCGCCACTAACGCAATAACCGAGCCGTAACCTTTGGTCGGGTAATACAATAATCCCGCGATAATTAAAAGTGCGGTCACTAAACGAGAAGAATTTTTAATGTACGTTTCACTTGGCGGCGCTTGAATCAAATCTTTCAGCTTCATTTTGCATTCCTCAATACTTAATTAATGAATCGGATAAAACCCATCGGCAATCTATTGTCTCATATTCGCGCTATCACGCACAAATTTCGCCAAATCTTTCACACACATCATATGCTTACGCACCATTCGATCCCCTTGTAACCGCACACCGAAATGCGCCTGCAACGCCACCACAATTTGTAACGCGTCTAAGGAATCCAGCTGAATACGACTTTGTTCACCAAATAGCCATTCATCATCACTGATGTCTTCGGGTTCAAAATCGTCTTTTTCGCTTTCTTGGATAATCAGTTTTTTTAACTCTAATTCGAGCAATTCGGGTTCTAAGGTAAATTGGTATTTCATATTTTTAGTGCATCTATAATATTCTTGATTCTTCTCAGTAAATCATCATATGTCATTATATCAATAATATTGCTGTATTTTCTCCGAATGATCTCAAAGTCTAACATCTGTTGTATGTTAAAATCATCATCTCTTCCTAACAAAATTAATGCTTTTGGGTTAGTTATTCTTATACTTAGGTTGTTTGGTAGATACTTTTGATATATTTTGGTAAGAATTTTCTCTCCATTTACCCCCCATTTACATAAGTGAAATATATATTTTTCAGCCTGCATAATCGCTCCTGTCAGCTCTTTGTGGGGAATATAATTTCCTCTATATGGATTATTGGCTAATATACTTTTTTGGAAGGGCTGTTTTATTTCTATAATATCAATATTTCCATTGAAATCAATAAGAGTAATATCAATAAACCTATTAGTCGTTTTTTCTGAATTGGTATAAAAATCTTTAATGCAGACATTATATAGTGAGGCAATATATTTTGGAAAGATTAATAATATAATATCCAATACATTTCTTTGCCATTCTTTTTCCGGCATAGATGATGCATTTTCAAGTAAGTCTTTCATCTTGTTATATAAAAAATTGAATTTGTTTAGCTCAATCTCCATTCTCAGGTAGGATATATCTTTTTTAGGTATATTATGAATTCTTTTATTTAAATTATCTTGTAGCTTTTTATAAAAATCTCTCTCTATGTCTAATTCATTGCTTAATACTCTAGAAATCCTATGTTCAGAATATAATTTAAGCTCAGTAGATGTTGGGAACTCCCTTAGCAGTTGTTCAAAACTATCTTTTGATATTGTAGCGTTATTGCCACCAATATATATTTCGCTATCAATTAATGAATCTATTCTGCGAAAAATAGAAATATCTCTTATGGCAACAAACAACTTCTTGTCAAAATTTATATCTTCATGTATAAAGATATTATGATTAATATTTAACTTTTCTTTATCTATCTTATAATATTCATCTTGCTTATTAGCAAAGAAAAACACCCTATTTTCATTATGATTAATATCTAATCGATCTCTAATTTTAAAATAAAATACTTTCCTAATTCTAATATAACCTTTTTCATTTAGCTCATGATCGAGCCATTCAACATTCTCTGGAGAATAAATTAACATAATTTTATCGCCAGATTTTTTAAATTCAATTGGCATATTTACTCCGATTAAAATCTTACCTGCGTTCTCAACTGATGTTGATAAATCAACGCAGCCAAGCCTAATGCAGTCAAACCAAAAGCGGTTAATTTCCCTAATTCGTTTGCAATTTGCGACAATTCATATTGATTTAACAACAAATTTTGGAAACCGCTTAACGCCCAACCCATTGGCGACCATTGTGCTACCGTCTGCATAATGTCCGGCATCACATAAGTCGGCACCATAATACCGCCAATTGCCGCCATAATAATGATGCCACCACCGCCCAACACCACTGCGTGTTCCGTGGTGCGAGCCACCACACTCACCAACAAGCCGTAGCCCAATGCTGCTAAACTCACCGCACTGGACAGCATCGCATAAGGCAACCAATCGCCCGACAAGGTAAAGGCAGGCATATCCAACTGTGGCAACACCACATAACCAAGGGCAATCATACCGACAAATTGAAGTTGATTAATCATAAAATAAGGAATCAGTTTAGCGATAATCAACTGAAACGCCGATGCTCTTGCCATTCGTAGCCGTGTAATCGTATTCGTTTGGCGTTCCATTGCCATCACATTAGACAGCGGAATCATAATAAAAAACATCCCAAAAATCAGCCAAGCAGGGACACTGTGTTGCACCGAATTGGGTTTCGCCACTTCTTTGCCTTGGCGGTTGAGATACACTTCTTGCCACAGATCTTTAGCGAGATAATTGTTAATTTGGCTAAATTTTTGGTCTAGCTCTTTGTTTACTTTATTCTCTATCTCTTTAATCTGCTTGCGTTTATTGTTTTCTAGGGTGATGTGGTTGTCTTTCAGATAATGCTGAATACGCTGTTCCGTATAATGTTTTTGCAAT
>JBHBXR010000208.1:0-5932 GCA_041795785.1 Mesocricetibacter sp. | reverse complement strand
TATGACCCGAGCTTATACTATTCGCGGTCGTCAGGCAGGTTATAACGGCGTACTTTCCGTCGGACGGGTGCAAACGCCCGTGCTGGGTTTAATCGTTCGTCGTGATTTGGAAATCGAAAATTTCCAACCGAAAGATTTTTTTGAAGTGTTGGCGCATATTCATACGCAAGAAAAAACGGCGGAAAATCCGACCGCACTTTCTTTCACCGCGTTATGGCAACCGAGCAAAGCTTGTGAGGATTATCAGGACGAAGACGGTCGCGTGCTTTCGCGTCCGTTGGCGGAAAACGTCGTCAAACGCATCGGCGGTCAGCCTGCGGAAGTAACCGATTACACGGATAAACGGGAAAAAGAAACCGCCCCCTTGCCCTATTCCCTTTCCGCATTACAAATTGATGCGGCAAAACGTTTCGGTTTATCGGCACAAGAAGTGTTGGATATTTGCCAACGTTTATACGAAACCCACAAAATCATCACCTATCCGCGTTCCGACTGTCGTTATCTGCCGGAAGAACATTTCGCCGAGCGGGCGGCAGTGTTTCGTGCGATTGCCGCCCACGCAGCGGTTTATCAAACTTTGCCGTCAGCGCTAAATCCGGAACAAAAGAACCGTTGCTGGAACGATAAAAAAGTGGAAGCGCACCACGCCATCATTCCGACGGCAAAAAACCGCGCGGTTCATTTGAATCAACAGGAATTAAATATTTATACCCTGATTGCCCGACAGTATTTAATGCAGTTTTGCCCCGATGCGGAATACCGTAAAAGTAAAATTACGCTAAATATTGCAGGCGGCGTTTTTATTGCGCAAGCACGCAATTTGCAAACCGCCGGCTGGAAAGAACTTTGGGGCAAAGAAGACGATGACGAGCAACAAGAACCGCCGTTGCCCGTAGTAAAAAAAGGACAAATATTGTTCTGCGAAAAAGGCGAAATCGTTGCCAAAAAAACACAACCGCCGAAACCGTTTACCGATGCCACGTTACTCTCGGCGATGACGGGAATCGCCCGTTTCGTACAGGATAAGGAATTGAAAAAAATCCTGCGCGAAACCGACGGATTAGGCACGGAAGCCACTAGAGCGGGAATTATCGAATTGTTATTTAAACGCGGTTTTTTAACTAAAAAAGGCAAAAATATCCACAGCACCCAAACCGGCAGAATTTTAATTCAGGCTTTGCCCGATCTCGCCACCCAACCCGATATGACCGCTCATTGGGAATCACAGTTGGACAGCATCAGCCGCAAACAAACCGGTTATCAACAATTTATGACGGCATTAACCCAAATGCTGCCCGATTTAGTCCGCTTCGTGAATTTTTCCGCCTTACGTCAACTCAGTACGATTACCGACCATACAACATATAAGCGCACGCGACGTAAAAGTGCGGTCAAAAAAACGGAGGTTTTGACGGAAGCGGACTGATTCGCACAACAACAAAATTCTGTTTGAATTTACAACAATCACATCGCTTTTGATGAAAAGCACTTGCGGAAAGCCGTAATATCCGATAATATCCGCTCGTTTATTTAATTGCGTTTTAGGCAACAGAGAAAAAATATAATGTATCAAGCACTTTTAGTCATTTATTTATTGGTTTCCATTGCCCTTATCGGTTTCATCTTAATCCAACAGGGTAAAGGTGCGGATGCGGGCGCCTCCTTTGGCGGCGGTGCGTCAGGCACGATTTTCGGTTCGGCAGGTTCTGCGAACTTTTTGTCGCGTACAACGGCAATCTTGGCAATTATCTTTTTTACTATCAGCATTGTTATCGGCAACATCAACTCACACCGCAACAATGTGGTACAAGGCAAATTTGACGATTTATCTCAAACTGCGGAACAATTACAACAAAAACAAGATGTTCCTGTTTTAGAAAATAAAAACAGCGATATTCCGCAAAACTAACAATCTGTTTAACAATAAATAACGCTCTGGTGGTGGAATTGGTAGACACGCTATCTTGAGGGGGTAGTGTCCATCGGACGTGCGAGTTCAAGTCTCGCCCAGAGCACCAAAATACTTAACAAAGCCTTTCGTAATTCATCGGAAGGCTTTATTTTTACTAAATAACGCACCGTTACTTCCTTTTTCTATATGCTGAAACACTTAATCATGCTTTTCCGCACGTTTCCCGTGCAACTCTATGCAACATCGCTAACTTATTACACATTATTAGCGATAGTGCCTATTTTGGCGTTTTGGTTATGGTTATTGGAAAGCCTGCATATCGACGCTTTATTTCATACGGTGATGCACGGATTTTTAGATCCGATGGGAGATATCGGTGAAACCGTCGGCAGCACTTTATTTGATTTTGTACATAATACACACAGCGGTTTCTTACATCATTTCACCCTACTCTTTTTCTTTCTCAGTATATTTATATTAATTAATAAGTTAGATGCCGCCTTGAATGCCATTTGGGGATTATCTTCCAATTTAGATAAAAAATATTTACGCGATTGGGGGCTATTGGCGCTATTTATCCTGCTCAGTTCCGCATTATTCGTGCTCTTTAAAATTATCGCTGATCACCCGTCAAAGCTGACACAGGAAATCATCAGCTATATTTTTAGTTTCTTCGTATTAACCGGATTGTTCAAATTCATCCCGCGCGCTACGGTTAAAACGCCCGCCGCTTGTTATGGCGCATTATTTTGTCTGATTATTTGGTTGCCTTTAAGCCGATTATTTCAACAACTGGTTCTATTTAATAATACTTATATTGTGGTTTACCATGATTTTGTCGGTGTCATCATTACGTTAATTTGGATTAATATGTTATGGCTATTGTTTCTGAGCGGCGCCATCATTAGCCGTTCAATACAGGAAACTTATTATTAACTGAACTTTGCTCTAAAATTCAGGTCAATGAACAAGCAAGCCATAACATTTTAGGGACAAAATGCTCGAATTAATCAAAAAAACGACGAATGCCTTTTTTCGCCGGTTTATTAACCAAAAAAACCGACAGCGCCTGCTTAATCACAATATGTCGGTGATTGCCAGTAATTGTGCCGGCGCTTTTATATTGCACGATTTAGAGCAGAAATTTAATTCCCCCTTTGTCAATCTTTACTTGGAACCTGCCGATTTTATTAAATATTTGACGGATATTGAACATTATCGGCAAGCCAAACTCCGTTTTTTACAAAACGAACGGCATTATCCCGTTGCCATGTTGGATGACATTCGTATTTATTTTATGCACTATCATTCCGAGCAAGAAGCGGCGATAAAATGGTATGAACGCAGCGCCCGCCTGAATTCGGATAATTTGTTTATTATCATGACCGACCGCGACGGTTGCACTTATCAGGATTTGCTGAATTTCGATCGACTGCCGTTTAAAAATAAAGTGGTATTTACTCATAAACCTTATCCGGAAATCAAATCCGCTTTTCACATTCACGGTTTTGAAAAACAAACGCAAGTGGGTGATGTCTTTGCTTATACGGGAATGTTCGGTCGAAAATATTATGATCAATTCGATTATGTCGCTTGGTTCAACGGCGAACGCATGATTTAATTTTCCCGTTTTTTTCCGCTCCTACCACTGAGAATTTACTGCATTTTTAGTGAAAAACGCATAGAATATAAAGCATTTGCACCTTAGAGGAAATCTTGCTAAAGTGCGGTACGAATTTGAGCTGTTTTATGATTAGGAAAGAAAAATGAGCCAACAAGAATATTTAGATTTTGAACTGCCGATTGCCGAATTAGAAGCGAAAATCGAATCCCTCCGTTCTATCGAGCAAGACGATAAAATCAATTTGGACGAAGAAATCGCCCGTTTACGGAAAAAAAGCGAAGAACTGACGCAAAAAACCTTTGCCAATTTGGATGCGTGGCAGGTTTCCCGTATGGCGCGTCATCCGAACCGTCCTTACACGTTGGATTACATCGAACATATTTTCACCGAATTTGAAGAATTGGCGGGCGATCGCGCTTTTGCCGACGACAAAGCCATTGTCGGCGGATTGGCGCGTTTAGACGGCAAACCGGTGATGGTTATCGGTCATCAGAAAGGTCGTAGCGTGAAAGACAAAGTAAAACGCAACTTCGGTATGCCGGCGCCGGAAGGCTATCGCAAAGCACTGCGTTTAATGCAAATGGCGGAGCGTTTTAATCTGCCGATTATCACTTTTATCGACACACCGGGTGCCTATCCGGGCGTGGGTGCGGAAGAACGCGGTCAATCGGAAGCCATTGCCCGTAACCTGCGTGAAATGTCCACCTTAAAAGTGCCGGTGATTTGTACCGTTATCGGCGAAGGCGGTTCGGGCGGCGCGCTTGCGATCGGCGTGGGCGATAAAGTCAATATGCTGCAATACAGCACTTATTCCGTTATTTCTCCCGAAGGCTGCGCCTCTATTCTTTGGAAAAGCGCGGAAAAAGCCTCTACGGCGGCGGATGTTATGGGACTGACCGCACCGCGTTTGAAAGAATTGGAATTAATCGACAATATCGTGCCGGAACCCTTGGGCGGCGCGCACCGTAACTACGAAGAAATGGCGAAAAACTTAAAACAACGCCTATTGGATGACTTGGCGGATTTAGAGGTTTTAGATCAGGAAACCCTGCTTGATCGCCGTTATCAACGTTTAATGTCTTACGGTTATTGCTAATCTAAAATCAAAAAAGAGCGGTCAATTTTTGCCGCTTTTTTTATGGAGCAAAATTCGATGAAATCGATCACTCAAATTTCTTTTGCATTCGTTTTATCCGCTTGTCTGACGGCAGGCGATGTTCAGGCGACAGAATACCAATTTACATTTAAGGCTGAACCGAACAGCAATATCGAAGAAGTGCCTAAAGCCATTCCTAATCAAAATGTGACCATTAACGGACAACAGGTTGCAACATTTGATACTTCCTTTTCCGATCCTTTAGGCAACGAAAACGATAAAGTCAATTTCAAAGTGCAAGCCGTGCAAACCAAAGCCGGCGCACAAGCTTTGAACCGCTTAGAACTCTATGCGATGCCTAACGGTTCCGTTTTCGTGCCGAAAGGCTGGCAATTAATCAAAGGCGGTATCGGCGCAAACGGTTCGGTGAGTTATACTTTCGCACCGTCAAGCGGTGAAGGCTATCTGACGTTTTATGACGCCTCCGCCTGCGTCGGTTGTGCGCAAAGCGCGGCTTCCGTATTTTTCAAAGAAGCCCATAAAGAAGCCAAAGAAAACGACTTCACCGCTTATGATTCCACCAATCTGCCGATGAAAAGCGTTCGTCTGAATCCGAATTTAGTCGCATACAGCGTCGAACAAAAGGAGCAACGCTTGGACGGCGTAGCATATTACAATGCGGACGCCGATTTCCCTTTTTGGCAGGCGGAAGTCAGTCTGCCGGCGAAACAGCGCGATCTCGCCAACCCATTGTTAAATCAATTCATTTCTCTTGCTAAGGATAGGTAATTTTTATGAAAAATGTGATTTCAATTCAATCTCATGTGGTGTACGGCTATGCCGGTAACAAATCTGCGGTGTTCCCGATGCAACTGCTCGGCGTGGACGTTTGGGCGTTAAATACGGTGCAATTTTCCAATCATACCCAATACGGCAAATGGACGGGTATGGTGATTCCGAAAGAACAAATCGGAGAAATCGTGCGCGGTATTGATGAAATCGGTGAATTGCATAAATGCGACGCCATGGTTTCCGGCTATATCGGCTCGGCGGAACAAGTGGAAGAAATTATTAAAGCGTTGCACAAAATAAAAAGCAAAAATCCGAACGCCGTTTATCTGTGCGATCCGGTGATGGGGCATCCCGATAAAGGTTGTATCGTTGCGGACGGCGTGAAAGAAGGCTTGATCAATCTCGCTATGGCGCAAGCAGATATTATGACGCCGAACTTGGTGGAACTACGCGAATTAACCGGCTTAACGGTGGAAAATTTCGAGCAAGCCATTGCTGCGGTGAAAGT
>JBHBXR010000207.1:0-19977 GCA_041795785.1 Mesocricetibacter sp. | reverse complement strand
GAAGAACTGACTAATGCAGTCACTCCTTATGCGTTAGGCGGAAAACAGCGGTTAAAAACCGCAGGCACGATTGACGACGCACAAATTATGCAAACGGAGAAACAATTAACGGCAGATTTTGAATCTCTCGTCCGCCATTATGACACGACAGTTATTATGACGACGCCGAATTCAAAAGAGGTTGATCGTATTGCTCCGCAAATATTGGCGAAAGCGCCTGAAAATAAAGTGGTATTTGAACTACAAGCAACGGATGCGCAAACTAAGAATATGATTTCTGACGATACTTTGATCAATTGGATGAATAACCTGCAAAAACTGAAAATCTATAGTTTCGGTTACAGTCCGGACAATTTTGTACTTGATCAACCAAAACTACAAAAAATCCGACCGCACTTTTCATTGAGTACCGACGTCGGCTTAAAATAGGAATATCGCGTGACATTAACTTGGTTTGATATATTAAATATCATGCTTTTTATCTATCCCGCATTGATGGCAATTTATTGGTCAACTGCGGCGAGTGCTTATTGTGCGTTCATAGAAGCCGAGTTCAAAGAGCCTTTTTTTCATATTATGGATCCGGATGAAGTACCGATGGTGAGCATTATGATCCCCTGTTATAACGAGGCGGATAATTTGGATGATGCCATCCCGCATTTGTTAAAACTCACATATCCTAAATATGAACTGATTTTTATCAATGACGGCAGTAAAGATAACACCGGTGAGATTATCGACAGATGGGCTAAACAAGACAGTCGGATTGTGGCTATTCATCAAGAAAATTCGGGCAAAGCCAGTGCATTAAATCACGGATTGTTGATTGCCAAAGGAGAATATGTCGGCTGCATCGACGGAGATGCCGTGTTGGATTATCATGCGGTTGACTATATGGTGCAAGCATTGCAATCGGATCCTAAATGCGGTGCGGTCACCGGCAACCCGCGCGTGCGTAATCGCAGCACTATTCTCGGTTGTTTACAAACATCGGAATTCAGCTCTATCATCGGCTTGATTAAACGCGCGCAAAGCCTGATGGGAACGATTTTTACCGTCTCCGGTGTATGCTGCCTGTTTAAAGCGGATGCAATGAAAGAAATCGGTGGCTGGAGTGTGAATATGATCACGGAAGACATTGATGTCAGTTGGAAATTACAAATTTCGGGATATAATGTGATCTATGAGCCTCGCGCACTTTGTTGGACATTAATGCCCGAAACTATCAAAGGTTTGTTTAAACAACGTCTGCGCTGGGCGCAAGGCGGTGCGGAGACCATCATTAAATATTTTCCGCTCATTTGGCGTTTTAAAAACCGCCGTTTATGGCCGATGTATGTCGAGTATTTCGTTACGGCATTTTGGGCTTATGCGTTAGTTATCGTTCTGTGTATAGATATTTATTTGGAGTTAACTGACGGCGGACTTAACGTTCCGATGTTCAGAATGTTAATGACCGTGTTGTTTTTCTGCTTTTTTTGGCAATATCTTTTTAGTCTATACATAGACAGTCGTTACGAAAAAGGACTATTTCGTTATTCGTTGTATTGTATTTGGTATCCCTATGTTTATTGGGCGCTGAATCTGGTTACACTCGTGATCGGTCTTCCGAAAGCGATTTTTAGAAACAAATCAAGGCTGGCGGTATGGACCAGTCCTGACAGGGGAGTATAAATGGGATTAGAGAAATCAATGATCATTCAAAAAAAAGCGAAGGAGTTGCCCTTACGTTTAATTTTGAAAAGCGTATTTCTCACTTTGCTTACTTGGCTGTTATGGATGTATAGTTTGTACGCTATTTACACCTATGCCCAAAAAATTTTTGCAATACCTGTTCTTGAGCAGTTTTTCTTCCATCAGATTGTTGCATTATTGTTTATCGGATCTGCCGTTTTGTTAGTTATGACGATTATATGGTCGTTTATAGCGAGATCCTATAAACGCTAACAACGACAAATGTTTGTCAATAAACGTAATCCAAAGGAGCAACCCGATTGCTCCTTTGTTTTTAACCCAAAAGTGCGGTCGGTTTTCCGACCGTTTTTATTGGGCATAGTAGACAAAATAGTTGCTAAAAATTTATCTACTATGCTTTTTATATTACTTCTTCTTACTCGGTCTTTGCCAGCCTTGAATATGGCGTTGCGGGATGCGGCTGATAACCAATTCGCCTTGCGCAACGTCTTTGGTGACGGTGGTGCCGGCACCGATTGTGGAATCATCGGCAAGAGTGACAGGAGCGACCAACTGTACGTCGGAACCGACAAAAACGTTGTTACCGATGGTGGTTTTGAATTTATTGGCGCCGTCATAATTACAGGTGATCACACCCGCACCGATATTACAGTCACTGCCGATTTCCGCATCACCTACATAAGTCAAGTGGTTGACTTTGGAACCTTTTCCGATAGTGGCTTTTTTAATTTCTACAAAGTTACCGATATGGGTTTCTTCCGCCAGTTCCGCTCCCGGACGTAAACGGGAGAACGGACCGATCATTGCTTTTGCACCCACAACGGAGTCTTCAATCACGGAGTAAGGTCTGATTTCTACATCATTATCGATTTTACAATTTTTCAACACACAACCTGCGCCGATTCTCACGCGATCGCCGAGTTGTACGTTGCCTTCGATAATCACGTTTACATCAATTTCCACGTCTTTGCCGTGGATTAACGCGCCGCGTAAATCAAAACGGTTCGGATCAATGATCGTCACGCCGGCAAGCAATAATTGTTCCGCCTGTTTACTTTGATAATAGCGCTCCAACGCCGCCAGTTGTAAGCGGTTATTAGCGCCTTCCACTTCCATCACATCGGCGGCTTGCACGGCGCATACTTGGCAACCGTCTTGGTTGGCAAAAGCAATGACATCAGTCATATAGTATTCGCCTTGCGCATTATTATTTTGCAAACGGCTCAACCATTGTTTAAATCCCGCTCCGTCGGAAACCATCACGCCGGTATTGACTTCGGTGATTTTAAGCTGTTCGGGATTAGCGTCTTTTTGCTCTACAATGGCGACGACATTGCCGTTTTCACGGATAATGCGTCCGTACCCCGTCGGGTTGTCTAGGTTCACCGTCAGTAGCGCAATGCCTTTTTCCGGTTTGGCGGCGATCAGTTTACGCAAGGTTTCCTGACTGATGAGCGGCGCATCGCCGTATAGCATCAGAATATTTTCATCGTCTTTGAAAAACGGCGCCGCCTGTTGCATGGCGTGTCCCGTCCCCAATTGTTGCGCTTGAAACACCCAGTTGACCGGTTCGTCCGCCAAGCGTTGTTTGAGTAAATCGGCGCCGTGTCCGTAAATTAAGTGGATTTGCTCCGCTTCCAATTGCTTCGCCGTATCAATGACGTGTTTCACCATCGGCTTGCCCGCAATGGGGTGTAACACTTTCGGTAGATCGGAATACATACGGGTGCCTTTGCCGGCGGCAAGTATAACAACGCTGAGTTTTGTCATAGGGATTCTCTTTATTTACTGTAAAAAATTGCACCTATTTTATAATAGAATCCGAGCAAATAAAATCAGGCGGCAATATCTCTTTCTTTTCCGTTAGACAAAAAATCTCACTGTATATCAGGGCTACGTAGAGACAACAGTTTTTCACTTCTTTTTATGCAGTTCACCTGAACTTATTTGCTGAATATATGGATTATTCTGCTATAAATTTATAATGTGATCCAGATCGTATTTTTTGTGTTCAATAAGTTTTAATATACTTTTGCCGTTACGGCGGAGATAACTGTTGATGTGATTCATCACATTGATAAATATGAATATTAAACGAATTAAGGGCACAAAAATGAAATTAAGCAAAAGAACTTTTCTTAAATCACTCGTTGCGGCGTCTATTTTTGCAGTAGCTGGATTAAATTCTAATCCTGTATATTCTAGCTCGCCCGAACCAATTAAATTAGGTTTTTTAGTCAAACAACCGGAAGAGCCTTGGTTCCAAACCGAGTGGGCGTTTGCGGACAAAGCGGCTAAAGATCTCGGTAACGTGCAGATTATAAAAATCGCCGTGCCGGACGGTGAAAAAACCTTAAATGCCATTGATAACTTGGCGGCGAACGGCGCTAAAGGCTTTGTTATTTGTACGCCGGATCCGAGATTGGGTCCTGCCATTATGGCAAAAGCCAGATCTTACGATTTAAAAGTGATTGCCGTGGATGACCAATTCTTAAATGCCGCAGGCGAACCGATGACCAATGTGCCGTTGATTATGATGGCAGCCAGTGAAATCGGCGAGCGTCAAGGCGAAGAACTGTATAAAGAAATGCAAAGTCGCGGTTGGGATGTAAAAGATACCGCCGTATTGGCGATTACCGCCGACGAATTGGATACGGCACGCAGACGTACCGAGGGTTCTATTAGCGCATTAATTAAAGCCGGCTTCCCGGAAAAACAAATCTACAAATCACCGACTAAGAGTAACGATATTCCGGGGGCGTTAGATGCCGCCAATTCCATGTTGGTGCAACATCCGAAAGTGAAAAACTGGCTGATCGTCGGTATGAACGATAATACCGTACTTGGCGGTGTGCGTGCGACGGAAGGGCAGGGTTTTAAAGCTGAAAACGTAATTGCCATCGGTATTAACGGAGTGGATGCGGTAAACGAATTGTCCAAACCGAATCCGACCGGTTTTGTCGGTTCTTTGTTACCAAGCCCGGACGTACACGGTTATCGTAGTACGGAAATGTTGTACAAATGGGTGAAAGACGGTGTCGAGCCGGAAAAATTCACTGCGATTAAAGATGTGGTTTTCCTAAAACGCGATAACTTTAAAGCAGAATTAGCTAAAAAAGGACTTTAATTATCAATAAAATACCGTCGGTATTGAAGCTGTCGATACCGACGGTTAGCGCTAAACCGAATCCGTGAGGAGAATAAAGATGCAAGTTCCCTATTTAGAATTCGATAATATCAGTAAGAGTTTCCCCGGGGTGAAGGCATTGCAAAACGTTTCCTTTAAATGCTACGAGGGAAAAGTCCATGCCTTAATGGGGGAAAACGGCGCCGGTAAATCGACACTGCTAAAAATTCTGAGCGGAAACTATCTGCCCACAGACGGAAAACTTCATATCGGCGGCAGAACCATGACATTCCGCAATACCAAAGACGCCTTGCTGGCGGGTATTGCCATTATTTATCAAGAATTAAACATCGTGCCGGATATGACGGTGGCGGAAAACCTGTGTTTAGGGCAACTGCCGCATGCTTTCGGCGTGGTAAATCAAAAACAATTAATTGCCCGCACCCAACAATATTTGGATAAATTGGAACTGAACATCTCGCCGAATACCCCGTTAAGGGAATTATCCATCGGGCAATGGCAGATGATTGAAATCGCCAAAGCCCTCAGTCGCGGTGCGAAAATCATTGCGTTTGACGAACCGACCAGTAGTTTGTCGGCGCCTGAAATTGAAAAATTATTTAGCGTGATCAAGGAATTAAAAGCGGAAGGCAAAGTGATTTTGTATGTTTCGCACCGTATGGAAGAAATTTTCCGTATCAGTGATGAAATTACCGTGTTGAAAGACGGACAGTTTGTCGAAACCTTTTCCGATTTATCCAAAATCAACAATGACATTTTAGTGCGCAGTATGGTGGGGCGCAACCTTGGCGATATTTATAACTACCGCCCGCGTGAAATCGGTAAAACTCGCTTAAAAGTGACCGCACTTTCCGGTACCAAATTAAAAGGAAATTTCAATTTGGAAGTGCGCGCCGGTGAAATTTTAGGTTTATTCGGTTTGGTCGGCGCGGGACGTTCCGAATTGTTAAAGGTCATTTTCGGTGCGGATCCGATTACGCAGGGAAGCATTGAATTGGACGGCGCAGCTATCAATATCGGCAGACCGAAAGACGCTATTGAACGGGGTATCGTGCTTTGTCCGGAAGATCGTAAAAAAGAAGGTATCATTCCGACGGCAAGCGTAGGAGAAAATATCAATATCAGTGCCAGACGGATGCACAATCTGTTTAAATTCGTGATTAACGAAAAATGGGAAAAAGAAAACGCGGAGAAACAACGTAAACAGATGAATGTAAAAACTCCGTCTATTGAGCAGTTAATCGTTAATCTATCGGGCGGAAACCAACAAAAAGCCATTTTGGGACGTTGGCTGTCGGAAGATATTAAAGTGCTGCTGCTTGACGAGCCGACCCGAGGAATTGATGTCGGCGCCAAATCGGAAATCTACGATTTAATTTTTAAACTGGCCGATGAAAAACTCGCCATTATTGTGGTATCCAGCGACTTACCTGAAGTGATCGGACTATCAGACCGTATCATTGTGATGCGGGCGCAACAAATTACGGGGGAAGTCATGCGTGCGGACGCAACGGAAGAAGGTATTTTAAAACTTGCGATGGTTGAAACCGAATAGTTTAGGAGAAATGATATGAACGCAGTCAATTCAACACAAAAAAATGTGAGCGTCTTGCACAAAGTTTGGAACTCTTATGGGATGTTACTGATTTTCTTTGTTATTTTTATTGCTTCCTGTATTTTTATCCCGAATTTCGCCACTGTCATCAATATGAAAGGATTGGGACTGGCGATTTCCATGAGCGGTATGGTCGCTTGCGGTATGTTGTTCTGTTTAGCCGCCGGGGAAATTGATTTGTCCGTTGCCTCCGTGATTGCTTGTGCCGGCGTCGTGACCGCCGTGGTGTTAAACCAAACGCAAAGTATTTTTTTAGGTGTCTCGGCGGGATTGGGATTAGGCGCGGTTATCGGTTTAATTAACGGTTTTGTTATCGCCAAACTGAAAATCAATTCGTTAATCACCACGTTAGCCAGTATGCAAATTGCGCGCGGTTTGGGCTACATTATTTCCGACGGTAAAGCGGTCGGTATTACCAAAGAAGAGTTTTTTGATTTGGGCTATCAATCATTTTTGGGTATCCCGTTGCCGATTTGGTTTACTATTGTGTGCATCGGTATTTTCGGTTTCTTACTCAGCAAAACCACTTACGGACGCAATACGTTAGCGATCGGCGGGAATGAAGAAGCATCACGCTTGGCAGGGATTAACGTTGACCGTACGAAACTGATTATCTTTGTCGTGTCCGGCATTGTATCCGCATTGGCAGGCATTATTCTCGCCGCCCGTATGACCAGCGGTCAGCCGATGACTTCTATCGGATTTGAATTGGTCGCCATCTCCGCGTGCGTACTCGGCGGAGTTTCCTTAAACGGCGGTGTAGCGAAGATTTCTTTCATCATTGCAGGGGTGTTGATTCTCGGTACTATTGAAAATGCGATGAACTTATTAAATATTTCACCGTTTGCACAATATGTGGTACGTGGATTGATTTTGCTCATCGCAGTGATTTTTGATAAATATAAACAGAAATTTATCAATGCGTAAGACATCCGTATGAAACGAAATGAGACGACCAGCCAACCCAACCCGTTACTGCCTGGTTACCACTTCGGCGCCTATTTAGTGGCGGGTTGTACGCCGATTGAACAAAACGGCGAACTGGATTTTGCCATCAATCGCCCGAACGGGATGAACGGTTACATTATCAACCTTACTATCAAAGGCATCGGTACCGTGTTCAGCGGCAAAAGCGCATTTCATTGTTCCGTCGGCGATTTGCTGATGTTTCCGCCTAATGCGGTGCATTATTATCATCGCGCCGTTGAAGCGGAACAGTGGTATCACCAGTGGATTTATTTTCGTCCGCGTGCGTTGTGGGCGGATTGGTTGAATTGGACGGATACGGTCAATCATGTCGGTCGTCTCACTATTCCCAACGAGCAGACTTATCGGGAAATTCTGCATTTGTTTCAGCAAATTGAGCGGGAATATAATTCGGGCGCTATTTTCTCCGAAGAAATGTCCATGTGTTTATTGGAACAGTTGTTAATCAAATGCTTTAAATTGGATCCGGCGAATAAACAGCGCCTACTCGATCCGCGGATTTTATCCGCCTGTCATTTCATCACGGACAATTTGGGCAAAAACCATAAAATTTCGGATATCGCCGATCATATTCATATATCGCCGTCCCGTTTGGCGCATTTATTCGTGCAGCAAATGGGCTGCGGTATCGTCAAATGGCGGGAGGAACAACGGATGATCAAAGCGCAGCATTTACTGCACACTTCGGGCGCGCCTATTTATCATATCGCGCGACAGCTAGGCTATGACGATCAATTGTATTTTTCCCGTTTGTTCAAACGCTACACGGGATTAAATCCATCCGAATATCGTAATTCGAGGTAAAGAAATTTTTAATTTTCATCAAGTTAAATTCGTTTATAGACGAAAGGTTGATCCGATTCTTATTTTAAATCCGGCAGCTATTTTATCCATATAAATAGCATTTTATCCTCTAACGCTTTTCTCATTGAGAGATTAAGCTATGGCATAAATACTCAAAAGGACACGTTATGTACGATACAAAGCAACTCATTGAAAACGGCGATGCCGTGCTCGGTATTGAATTCGGTTCTACGCGAATCAAAGCGGTTTTGATTGACGATAAAGGCGCCATTCTCGCCAACGGCGTATTCGATTGGGAAAATCATTTCAGCAACGGCATTTGGACTTATCCGCAAGAAGAAATTCTGCACGGTTTACAAAGCGCCTATCGCAATTTGGCGGACGCGGTGAAAGAAAAATATCAACTGCCGATCACCAAACTTGCCGCCATCGGTATCAGCGCGATGATGCACGGTTATATGCCCTTCGATAAACAAGGTAAACTGTTGGTGCCGTTCCGTACTTGGCGTAATAACTTCACTCAACAATCTTCGCAAAAACTGACCGCACTTTTTCAATATAACATTCCGCAGCGTTGGAGTATCGCTCATCTTTATCAAGCGATTTTAAATCAGGAGGCGCACGTCGCCGACATTGATTATTTCACTACTTTAGCGGGATATGTGCATTGGTTGTTGACCGGCGAGAAAGTATTGGGTATCGGCGACGCTTCGGGGATGTTTCCTATCGATATACAAACGCAGTCTTACGATAAGCGGATGCTCACGCAGTTTGCACAGTTAATTGCGGATAAACATTATCCTTGGCATATCACGGAGATTCTGCCGCAAGTGTTGCCTGCCGGAAAAACGGCGGGAAAACTGACCGCACTTGGTGCCGAATTGCTCGATCCGAGCGGCAATTTACAAGCGGGCATTCCGTTTTGTCCACCGGAAGGCGATGCGGGAACGGGAATGGTCGCCACCAACAGCATAAAAGAAACTACGGGGAATATTTCCGCCGGCACTTCCGCTTTCGCCATGATTGTATTGGAAAAACAATTATCCCGCGTGTATGAAGAACTGGATATGGTCACTACGCCTGCCGGCAAGCCGGTTGCGATGGCACACGCCAATAATTGCAGCACGGATATTAATGCGTGGGTGAATTTGTTCGGCGAAACCTTAAATGCGTTCGGCGTACAAGTCAGCACGGAAAAACTGTACGAAACCCTGTTTCTGAAAGCGCTGGAAGGCGACGCCGATTGCGGCGGTCTGCTCTCTTACGGTTTTTATTCCGGCGAACACGTTGTCGGTTTGGCTGAAGGTTGTCCGTTGTTAATTCACCCGACCAACGCCGATTTTAACTTGGCTAATTTGATTCGCGTACATTTATACAGCGCTTTCGGCGCAATGAAACTGGGCATGGATATTCTGATGCGGCAGGAAAACGTCCGTATCACACAAATTCTCGGACACGGCGGTATCTTTAAAACGCAAAACGTGGCGCAGAAAATTCTGGCTTCGGCGCTAAATACGGCGGTGGCAACCATGAGCACGGCGGGTGAAGGCGGCGCGTGGGGGATTGCGTTATTGGCAAATTTTCTCAGCCGACATCAAGCGGGGCAGTCTTTGGAACAATATCTGAATAACGAAATTTTTCAACAAGCGGAAATCAGCGTTGTCGAGCCCGATGCGCAAATCAGTCAGGGCTACGAGCAATTTATGCAAGCTTATCAACGTGGAATCGCCGTGGTAAAAGCTGCGATTGAAGCGAACAATACATTGGCACATTAAGGAGATAACGATGGAATTTATCAAAAATCTGGAAGTCTGGTTTGTAGTCGGCAGCCAACATCTGTACGGTAATGAAGCGTTGGCGCAAGTAAAAAACAATGCGCAGCAGATCACCCAATATTTGAATCAACAAAATCCGTTTATTCAAATCAAACTGAAAGAAGTCGCTACTACGCCGGAAGATATTCTAGCCGTTTGTCAGGCGGCGAATAATGAAGACAAATGCGCCGGTCTGATCGGTTGGATGCACACGTTTTCGCCGGCAAAAATGTGGATTGCAGGGCTCAGTCAGCTCAATAAGCCGTTATTACAGTTTCACACGCAGTTCAATCAACATATTCCGTGGAACGAGATTGATATGGATTATATGAATCTGCATCAAACCGCACACGGTGATCGTGAATTCGGTTTTTTACTTTCCCGCTTGCGTAAACCGCGTACTATTGTGGTCGGACATTGGCAGTCTGCTGCGGTGAAACACAAAATCGATCGTTGGATGCGCGTATTGGCGGCGATTTACGATCAGAAGCATCTGAAAGTCGCCCGTTTCGGTGACAATATGCGTCAGGTTGCCGTGACCGAAGGCGACAAAGTGGAAGCGCAAATTAAATTCGGTTACAGCGTTAACGGTTACGGTGTGTACGAACTGGTGGAAAGCATCAATCAAGTGAAAGAAGAAGATGTCGCCGCGTTAGTGAAAGAATATGAAGCCGATTATCAGCTAACGGACAGCTTGAAAGAAAACGGCGCAAAACGCCAATCCTTACTGGACAGCGCCCGCATTGAATTGGGCTTAAAGACCATTTTACAAAAAGGTGGCTTTAAAGCCTTTACCGATACCTTTGAAAATCTGCACGGTATGAAACAATTACCGGGCTTGCCGGTGCAGCGCTTAATGCAACAAGGCTATGGTTTCGGCGGTGAAGGCGATTGGAAAACCGCCGCATTGGTACGTGCCGTTAAAGTGATGGGCTACGGTTTGCCGAAAGGCGCGTCGTTTATGGAAGATTACACTTATAATTTGGATGAAAACAATGAACTGGTACTTGGCGCACATATGCTCGAAGTCTGCCCTTCCATTGCGCAGGAAAAACCGGTATTGGATATTAAACCGCTCGGCATCGGCGGCAAAGAAGATCCGACCCGACTGATTTTCACAGCCAAGACCGGTCCGGCAGTTAATGCGACTATCGTCGATATGGGAAACCGTTTCCGTATGATCGTGGCGGATTTGGAAGCGGTGGATAAACCGCATGCCATGCCGAATCTGCCGGTTGGTCACGCTTTTTGGAAACTCAAGCCGAATTTTGATGTCGGCACACAGGCTTGGATTTTAGCCGGCGGTGCGCACCACAGTGCGTTCAGTTTGGATGTTGATGCGGAAATGTTGCGTACTTTTGCCGAATTCTTTGAAATCGAATTTATTCATATCAACGAAAAAACCGATCTTGCCGCGCTGAAAAACGAGCTGCGCTGGAACGATGCGGCTTATCGTTAATGGAATAATCCGCAACTTGAATTAGCGGTAAAAATAAAGGCATAGTAAACAAATGTTAATATTGCAAACTATGCCTTTTTTATTTATGCCTTAGCAGTCAATGCTTTGCCCGTAATACGACACCACTCTTCCCGTTCCTGTACCGCATCCAGGTTAAATGACTGTTGGTAGGTTTCACACACCGATTCCGCCTGTGTGGCTAAAATACCGGACAAGCCAAGTACGCCGTGAGGTTTAACCAATTGGCTGATGAGCGGATAAAGTTCTTTTAACGGTCCTGCCAGAATGTTTGCTACCACGACATCCGCTTTCAGATCCGATGGTTTTTCATCGGATAAGAAAAGCCGCAATCGATCCGCTACGTCGTTTTGTTCCGCATTATTGCGACTGGCTAAAATAGCCTGCGGATCGATGTCAATTCCGACCGCACTTTGCGCGCCCAGCTTCAATGCGGCAATCGCCAAAATACCCGAACCGCAACCGAAATCAATGACGGTTTTTCCGCGTAAGTCCAAACCGTCCAACCATTCCAAACAAAGGGCGGTTGTCGGGTGAGTGCCGGTGCCGAATGCCAAGCCGGGATCCAACATCACATTTACCGCATCAGGCTCAGGCACTTCACGCCAACTCGGGCAAATCCATAAACGTTTGCCGAAACGCATCGGATGAAAATTATCCATCCATTCACGTTCCCAATCTTTATCTTCAATTTGCTCGATTTTATATGCCGTGTTTTCATCCAAATGTTTTTCTTGCCGTAACAAACGCAGAATTTGCGCCATATCCGTTTCCGCATCAAACAATGCAACCACATCCGTATTGCCCCACAAACGGGTTTCGCCCGGCAGAGGTTCAAAAATCGGCGTGTCTTGACTATCCATAAAAGTTACTGACACCGCTCCGATTTCTTCCAAATAATCGCTGATTTGCTCCGCTTTGCGATCCGTACTGTTTAATCTGATTTGTATCCAAGCCATCGTTATTCCCGTTTATTCAATAATTCTTTCACCAAACCCAGCAGCAACGGAAATTCCGTCCAGCCTTCCTCACCTAAAAAATGCCCGCCTTGCGGCAAACGGATATAATCGGCTTTCAGGTGTTGGGCTAAGTTGTCGCTGTAAGTGTGCGGCACAATTTTATCATCCAAGGCGGCGATCACATAGGATTTGAAATCCGCACAATTCGGCGATACCGCATAAAGATTGGAAAAAGGCGTTAATTCCTCTAACCCTTCCACCACTTGATAAAAGCCGGAAACCCAAATGGCGGCGAGCGGTCGTTGGTAATTTCGTGCAAGAAAAGTCAGCCCTGCAATACAACCGAGACTGTGACCGATTATCAAGGTTTGCTCGTCAACTTCAATATTTTGTTCCAAATGCTCAAGCCATTTACCCGCTACCGGCGTATCGGTTTGCGGCATAGTCAAACGCCGACATTTAATCCCGATATGTTCCAATTCGGTTTGCAACCAAGGAAACCAATGAGAATCAGGCGTTGCGCCGTAACCGTGTATAATATAAACCTGTGCCATAAAAAACCTCTTTGTCTAGAAATTTAATCCGCTAGTGAATTCCTTTCACCCACTTTATTTCCAATTAAGAACGCTGCCAAGCCGAATGCCAACGAAGGCACAATGGCGTGAAAACCGAATAATTTAAGAGATGCCGCTGTTAATGCGATATAACTGCCCAAACCGATCGTCATTGATGCAATGGCGCCGTAAGCATTGGCTTTGTCCCAATATAAACCGAGAATAATCACCCATAAAAACGCCGCTTCCAAGCCGCCGAAAGCAAACAGATTAAGCCAGATGATCATATCCGGCGGATTTAACGCCGCAATGATTAAAAGTGCGGTCAAAATTAAAGTAATTATGGAAGATAAACGACCGATTCGTTTTTGATTGGTTGCCATTTCAGGTTTGGCGGATAAATACAGATCTTTGACGAAGATCGCCGAAGATTGAATTAATTGCGCATCCACAGTGGACATAATCGCCGACATCGGCGCCGCTAAAAAGATCCCCGCCACAATCGGCGGCAGTACTTGTAGCATTAAGGTCGGAATTACTTGATCGGGAACCGTCAAATCCGGTGTGACCGCACGTCCTAAAGCGCCCGCCAAGTGCATGCCGAACATAATCACGCTCAAAATAAGCGTACCGATTAACATACCGCTGTGCAGGGCTTTGCTGTCTTTGAATGCCATACAACGTACCGCCGTATGCGGTAGACCCACCACCCCGAAGCAAACTAAGATCCAAAAAGAAGCCATAAATTGGAAATCCAACATATTATTCGGACCGTAAGGAGTCACTAAGTGCGGATCGATTTCGGCGAGTTTTGCTACCGAGCTTTCCACTCCGCCGGCGGCATACACCACCGCTACCAACAGAATCACCGTACCGATAATCATCACGGTTCCCTGAATAGTATCCGTCAACACGACGGCACGAAAACCGCCGATAAAGGTGTAAAGTCCGACGGTTAAAGCAAAAATCAACAGCGAATTGGCGTAGCTGATACCAATGGTGGTTTCCAATAATCTCGCACCGCCGATAAACTGGGTAGTCATGGCGGCGAAGAAGGCGATCAGCAACGCAACACAGGAAATCCAAACCAAATATTTGTTTTTATAACGGTAAAGTAATAAGTCGTTGATTGTCAACGCATTGGTTTTGCGGGACAGCATAGCGAATTTTTTACCTAACGCGCCTAATGCCAACCATACCGCCGGCACTTGAATCATCGCCAATAACACCCAACCTAAACCGTATTTGTAAGCCGCTCCCGGCCCGCCGATAAACGAGCTGGCACTGGCATAAGTGGAAGCGGTGGTCATTGCCAGTAAAAAGCCTGTCATGGAACGGTTGCCGACGTAATATTCGGTGAGAAAATCTCCTTTTTCGCGTTTTACATAGGCATAAATTGCCGCGCCGAAAACAAATGCCAAATAAATCACCAACGGCAGAATAATTCCTAAATTCATTGATTATTTCTCCTGTTTCCGTTGTTGTTCGGGTTCTTGTTCTAAACTAATGTTTTGATAGACAATTTTGATAACCCAATAAGCCACCACCATAAACAGTACGGGCAAATAAATACAAGACAACTCAAACCACAGCGGAAAACCGATGGGTCCTGCGGTTTCTTGCGGCAGATAAGCGCATAAACACCAACCGATTACATACAAAATCGTTAAAAATAAAGCCCATTTGGCTTCTCTTGCCGCTTGTTGATAACGCTGACGGATATTCATAGCATTCCTCATTCGAAAAAAAAGTGGATTTTACATCCACTCTTTTACTCTTTTATCTCATTCCCAATTTCTTTTCCAGATAGTGGATGTTAGTTCCGCCTTTTTGGAAATTTTCATCCTCCAGAATCAAGTGATGCAGCGGAATATTGGTTTTAATCCCGTCGATAATGGTTTCCGCCAACGCGTTTTGCATACGGCGGATAGCTACTTCACGGCTGTCGCCGTAAGTAATGAGTTTGGCGATCATCGAATCATAATGCGGCGGCACGGTATAACCCGCATAAATATGGGAATCCCAACGCACACCCAAACCGCCCGGCGAGTGCAAATGCGCCACTTTACCCGGCGACGGCAGGAAGGTTTTCGGATCTTCCGCATTGATACGGCATTCGATAGCATGACCTTTCACTTTAATGTCGGACTGTCTGATGGAAAGCGGCAAGCCCGCGGCAATGCGTAATTGCTCTTTCACCAAATCCACGCCGGTGATCATTTCCGTAACCGGATGCTCCACCTGAATACGGGTATTCATTTCAATAAAATAGAACTCGCCGTTTTCATATAAGAATTCAAATGTTCCCGCACCGCGATAACCGATTTCCAAACAGGCTTTGGCGCAACGGGAGCCGATATCCTGACGAACTTTTTCCGAAATTCCCGGCGCAGGCGCTTCTTCCACCACTTTTTGGTGACGACGCTGCATCGAACAATCACGTTCCGCCAAATATACGGCATTGCCGTGCGTATCAGCCAATACTTGGATCTCCACATGACGCGGATTTTCCAAATATTTTTCCATATAAACCATATCGTTATTAAACGCCGCTTTAGCTTCCGCTTTGGTCATTGCAATGGATTCTTCCAAAGCCGCTTCGTTGCGTACGACGCGCATACCGCGACCGCCGCCGCCGCCCGATGCTTTAATAATCACCGGATAACCGATACGTTTTGCGATCTCTTTATTTTTCGCCATATCCGGACCGACCGGACCGTCAGAACCCGGTACGCAAGGTACGCCTGATTTCTTCATGGCGTTGATCGCCGACACTTTGTCACCCATTAAACGGATCACATCTGCGGTCGGACCGATAAAGATAAAGCCCGAACGTTCAACCTGTTCGGCAAAATCCGCATTTTCGGATAAAAAACCGTAACCCGGATGGATCGCATCGGCGCCGGTCACTTCCGCCGCCGCGATAATCGCCGGAATATTCAAATAACTTTTCGGAGAAGGCGCAGGTCCGATACAAACGGTTTCATCCGCCAAGAGAACGTGTTTTAAATCGCGGTCGGCAGTAGAATGTACGGCAACGGTTTTGATACCGAGCTCTTTACAGGCGCGTAAAATCCGCAACGCAATTTCACCGCGGTTGGCAATAACGACTTTTTCTAACATAAGAATTCCACTTTTAGCATTCATTTATAACAAATGTAGCAAGTTTAAACTTGCTACATTATTTAGAAAGGTATTATTCGATAATGATTAACGGCTCGTCAAATTCAACCGCTTGACTGTCATTCACTAAAATCGCTTTTACTACGCCCGCTTTATCCGCTTCAATACGGTTCATCATCTTCATTGCTTCGACGATACAAAGCGCATCACCGACTTTCACGCTTTGTCCCACTTCCACAAAGGCTTTTGCATCCGGGCTCGGGCTACGGTAGAACGTTCCCACCATCGGTGAGCGGATAACATGGCCGGATAATTCATCCGACGCAACAACCGCCGCTGGTGCTGCCGCAGGCGTTGCTGCAACCGGCGCATGAGCAACGGGTGCGGCTACCGGTGCAGGCGCCGCCGGTAAAGTATATTGTACGGAACTCGGAGCGGGTGCGCCGCGACTGATGCGAACGGACTCTTCCCCTTCGGAAATTTCCAGTTCCATAATGCCCGACTCTTCAACCAGTTCGATAAGTTTTTTAATTTTACGAATGTCCATTGCCATAGTGTTGATCCGTTATAATAAAGAAAGTAAAAATTAACCGCACTTTTAAACTGCAAAATACGAAAAAGCACGATACGTTTAAATCTGATTTTTTCGGCAGCAAGATTACCTGAAAAATTGCTACTTTGCGACAAAATTATGCGAATTTCGGTAAAATTTATGTAAATTACGCTTTTTTTGCCAGATAACCGACGGCAAAATCCAACGCATATTCATAGCCTTTTGCCCCTAATCCGCAAATAACTCCTTCCGCCACATCGCTGAAATAGGAATGATGGCGGAACGCTTCGCGTTTATGTACATTGGACAAATGCACTTCCACAAACGGAATCGCCACCGCCAATAAGGCGTCACGCAATGCCACGCTGGTGTGCGTATAGGCGGCAGGATTGATAATAACAAAATCAATCTGCTGAAAACTTTGATGAATTTTGTCGATCAGCTTTTCTTCGCTGTTGGCTTGAAAACAGTCCAAATTTACACCGCACTTTTGCGCTTGCGTCCGTAAATTCGCTTCAATCGTCGCCAATGACAAGCTGCCGTAATGTTTCGGTTCGCGTGCGCCGAGCATATTTAAGTTCGGGCCGTTTAACAGCAAAATGCGTGGAGTTTGCGACATAATGTATTCCTTTTTAAATGTAATGCGGCATTATAACGGTTTTTTAACAAATTACAGCGAATCCGGTGGTCGTATCAGTATTTGATTCGTGCAGCGTAAAATTCCGCACAAAACGCATTAAAAAGCGACCGCACTTTTGATCGTCGCGTTAATCAAGTTCAATTTTCGTAACCAATTCCGAATTCAATGCGAGCAACGGCAAATCGGAATGCGGCCACGGGCGTAATAATTGATAATCCATTAAACTTAAGGTATCCAAGCCCGGTGTAACATTCGGCGTATATTGCTGCGCAATTCGGGCAAGTTGGGTCAACCCTAAACTGCTTTCGATAGAAGAACTGATCACCGCTTTCAAACCTTGCTTATGCGCTTGTTCAATGAGCCTAATACATTTGTCCAACGAACCGACCAAAGTCGGCTTAATCACGATTGCCGCCACATTCGGTTCCGCTTGTACGACAAAATCCGCTTCTCGCACGCTCTCGTCCCAAGCGATGGCAATGCCCGTTTCCCGTGCAAACTGACGGCTTTCATCGCAGGTTTTACAAGGCTCTTCTAAAAATTGAATGCGTGTGCGGTGTTCGGGCTTAACATATTTAGCAAACAACTGCGCTTTGGCAGGTGTCCAGCTGCGGTTGGCATCCAAACGCAACTGTAAATCGGGAATGGCTTCCAACAGCATATCCGCAATCATTCCGTCACGGTTAGCCTCATACATTCCCACTTTAATTTTCGCCACTTTTTCGCCCTGCATTTGGCTTAACGGCTCATACAATTCGTCCGGATCACCGTAACAAAGCGGCGCTACTTGATAGTTTCCTTCCGTATTCAACAAACCTTTTAATTCGGCGAGGGCGCAACTTAACCCGAAGGCGACGGAAGGATAAAGCCCGTCCAAAGACAATTTCTCATTGTTACGACGCGCTGCATCCCAATTTTTCAACCAAAGTGCGGTCTGTTTTTGCGCCGTTTCTAAGGTTTCTTCACTAAATTCGGGAAGCGGTGCGATTTCGCCCCAGCCTTCGCGGTCTTTACATTGAATCTGCACCAATAACCCTTCGCGCTTCTTTAAAAAGCGGTTACGCAAAATTAATTGGCTGTCAACGGGAATGGAATAGCGGTAAAGGTTATAACTTCTGTTTGTCATAGGGTTCTCTTTGATAAAAAATCTGACCGACACGATTGATGTGATCGATAAAATCAGGATCTGAAAGCTGGTGATAAATAGATAAATCAAACAGATAGGGCGAATAAGAATCGTCCAGAGCGGTTGCAATTTTTGACAGTATGCCGGAAGTAAGATTTTCGCCTTTTAAGGTTAAATCAATATCGGAACCTTCGCGATAATTTCCTTTTGCCCTTGAACCGTAAATAATTGCCAGTTCCACCTCGGGATGTTGGCGCAAGATTGCATGGACTTGCTCGATAGACTTTTCGCTTAATCCGAATTTTGGCATAGTTTTTCAACCCGTTGTTTGAATTGGATAAATAGAGGAAGATAAAGTACAACTATTTTTTTAAATTCTTGCGACAGAATCTTTTCATCATAAGTATGAACGGTAATGTTTCGACTTTTAATCATCTCAAGCCAAGTATCTCCGTCGTTGATAAGATTGCGGTTAAATGCCGTCTTGGTCGCGGTTCGGGAGCCTATAATATCCGTAAATCCTTCTTCTTGCAGAATATCTTGCATCAACTTCCAAGCCAATTCATGAGTAAATTCGAAACGCTGAACAATTCCTTCTTTTATAATATCAATCTCCGTACCGGCATATTCATCAACCGCTGATTCAAGCTGTTTTAATGCTTTTGAATAATTGGTAAAACGCTGTTTCCAACGAATATCTCGTTTCATATTTCCCCCCTCAAAATATCCTCTCCGCACACGGCGGAGAGAAGCCGATGATTAAGGATTACGCTTAAACTTAGAAAAATCCGGCGCGCGTTTTTCATTAAAGGCGTTACGCCCTTCCTGACCTTCTTCGGTCATATAGAACAACATGGTGGCATTGCCGGCAAGTTCTTGCAAGCCGGATTGACCGTCGCAGTCCGCATTGAGTGCCGCTTTCAGACAACGCAAAGCGATCGGGCTGTTACGTAGCATTTCGCGGCACCAACGCACGGTTTCTCTTTCCAGCTCGGCATAAGGCACTACGGTATTCACCAAGCCCATATCCAAGGCTTCTTGCGCATCATATTGACGACACAGGAACCAAATTTCGCGCGCTTTTTTCTGCCCGACGATACGCGCCATATAACTTGCGCCCCAACCGCCGTCAAAGGAACCCACTTTCGGACCGGTTTGACCGAAAATCGCATTGTCTGCGGCGATGGTTAAATCGCACATCATATGCAAAACGTGACCGCCGCCGATGGCATAACCCGCCACCATGGCAACCACAGGTTTCGGGCAAGTGCGAATATCCCGTTGAAAATCCAATACATTTAGATGATGTACGCCGCTGTCGTCTTTATAGCCACCGTAGTCGCCGCGCACTTTCTGATCGCCACCCGAACAAAAAGCTTTTTCCCCTTGTCCGGTCAACACGATTACGCCGATTTTTTCATCAAAACGGGCATCGGCAAAAGCTTGAATCATTTCTTTCACGGTTTGCGGACGGAATGCGTT
>JBHBXR010000206.1:0-14155 GCA_041795785.1 Mesocricetibacter sp. | reverse complement strand
TTTTATATAAAAACATGACGTCAATCGGATTATAACGATCTTCAATTTGACGCAACATCAGACGTAATTTTATTTGCATATGATCGGTATCGTCTTCAATGGTATCCAACTCGGTGATCATATTATTAACGAATTTTAATTCACGACCTTTAAAACCGGTTTGTAACAATTCGTCCATTTCTTCAATGACCAAATGAGCTTGTACGGTGGCATCCAAACTGCGACAAACAAACTTCATAAAGTCTTCCTGTAATTCCTGCGGAATACCGAATTGGCGTCCCACCATACGACCGGAAATATCTTTGGCATAGTTTGCCAATTTATCTTGTTGGGTCACTAATTCCAATAAATCCGTACGATCAATCGGCAAGAACAAACCGCGTGGTAATTTCAAGCGAATTTCGCGTTTTAACGCATCGGCTTGACGTTCGGTCTCTGAAATTTGTTGACGCAATTCTTCCGCTTTTTCCCAGTCGTTAGAAAAAGTCGCCTCGAAAAAAGGAACTAAAAGACTACATGATTCAGTGACTTTATCGGAATGTTTTTGTAAGGGTTTGAGGGGAGAGTGAGCGAATAGTCCTAAGATATTATTCATCGGCATAAATAAGGTGCTCCAAGAGTTTGTTGAATTAAATTTTGTGTGCATATTACCTTATGTTTGTTAAAAATTCACGGTTTTAATCGAAAAAGATTTATAATATAACGTAATTTTTTTATAGCGGGCGTTTCTTTCATTTTTAACGAATTGATGTTAAAGGATTTATAATGAAAAATGAAATAGAGTTGAAGTTGGCGGTAGATCGGCATTTTGCTGATTTTTTAGCCCAAGATATCAGTAATTTCCGTGTATCGGCACAACGGATCGTGTTTCTCGGCAATTGTTATTACGATACGGCGGACGGCTATTTTGCCAAACATAAAATGGGCTTGCGGGTGCGGGAGGAAGACGGTCAATTCACTTTAACCTTGAAAACCGACGGCAAGGTCAACGGCGGTTTGCATATCCGACCGGAATATAATATCGCGTTAACCTCGGCACAACCGGATTTAAGTCAGTTAAAACGGTTTGACGATATTGTTCTGCCGGATAATTTGCGTTTACAGCCGGTTTTCAGCACGGATTTTGAACGTCAGCTTTGGGTGGTCGAATGCGGCAACGGCGCAGAAATTGAAATTGCGTTGGATCAAGGTGAAATTCGGGCAAACGAACGAATCGAACCGATTTGCGAAGTGGAATTCGAGTTGAAAAACGGTCAACTGGAAGATTTGTTGGCTTTCGTATCGGCATTAAGTTTAACCGACGGTGTGCGCTTAAGTTCGCTCAGTAAGGCGAAAAGAGGCTATCGTTTAGCTCAATCTTCGGCATTGCAAGTGACGGATTGGTTGGAAAAATGGCGCGGGATTTTATTTTTAGAGCAGGATTCCACCGAAAAATCGCAAGAAAAACTGACCGCACTTTTCCGGTATGAACAACAACTGATTGAAGAAACGCTGGTGCTGCCGGAGGCTTATTTCAGCGGGGATTTTTTGAAAACCGTCGCGCGAATCAGCGCGTTTTTTAATTTATATCATTATTATGTTGATGATAGTGAGTTATTAAATAAAGTTATTAATGAACAACTCCTTCGTAGCAATGCGCAATTTGATGAACAGCTGATAACGGAGCTGGCGGAAAGTAACGGCTATTTGTTTGATCAGATTCGAGATCTGATCCGTTTGCATAGCGAAACAAAAAATAATTTATCGGTGATGGTTAAACTGAAAGAATTGTTGCAACAAGCGCAATATGTAAAACGTATGCTCAATTTAATTCGATTAACGGTGAAACAAAATGGCTAAAGCACCGAAAACGGCTTATGTATGCAATGATTGCGGTGCGGAATTTTCCCGCTGGCTGGGGCAATGCACAGCGTGCAAAGCGTGGAATACCATCAGTGAAGTGCGCATGGTATCAATGCAACCGACTAAAAACGATCGTTTCAGCGGTTATGCGGGAGAAACACGAACGAAAATTCAAACGTTGGCAGAGATAAGCCTACAAGAAATGCCGCGCTTTACGAGCGGTTTTTATGAATTGGATCGGGTGTTGGGCGGCGGTATTGTCCCGGGCAGTGCGATTTTAATCGGCGGACATCCCGGTGCGGGAAAGAGTACTTTATTGTTACAAGTGATGTGCGGATTGGCGCAAAATATGACCGCACTTTATGTGACCGGCGAAGAATCTTTACAACAGGTGGCGATGCGTGCCAACCGTTTGGGGTTGCCGCCCGATAAATTGAATATGTTATCGGAAACGTCCGTCGAGCAGATCTGCAATTTGGCGGATCAATTGAAACCGCAGATTATCGTGATTGACTCCATTCAAGTGATGCACTTGGCGGATATTCAGTCTTCACCGGGCAGCGTGGCGCAGGTGCGGGAATGTGCATCTTTTTTAACCCGTTATGCGAAAACCCGTCAGGTCGCTATTATTATGGTCGGTCATGTGACGAAAGACGGCACCTTGGCGGGGCCGAAAGTATTGGAACACTGTATTGACTGCTCGATTTTATTGGAAGGTGAAGCGGATTCCCGCTATCGCACCTTGCGCAGCCATAAAAACCGTTTCGGCGCAGTTAATGAATTAGGCGTTTTTGCAATGACGGAACAGGGTTTACGCGAAGTGAAAAATCCCTCGGCGATTTTTTTAAGCCGTGGCGAAGAGCAAACGCCGGGCAGCTCGGTGATGGTGTTGTGGGAGGGCACCCGTCCCTTATTAGTGGAAATTCAAGCGTTGGTGGATCATTCGATGTTGGCAAATCCGCGCCGTGTGGCGGTGGGCTTGGAGCAAAACCGCTTAGCCTTATTATTGGCGGTATTACATCGTCACGGCGGCTTGCAAATGTCCGATCAGGACGTGTTCGTTAATGTGGTGGGCGGCGTGAAAGTTAGTGAAACCGGAGCGGATTTGGCCTTATTGTTAGCGTTGATTTCCAGTTTTCGCAACCGTCCGTTACCGCAGGATTTGGTGGTGTTCGGCGAAGTCGGCTTGGCGGGCGAAATCCGACCGGTGCCGAGCGGTCAGGAACGTATTTCCGAAGCGGCGAAACACGGGTTCAGACGCGCCATTGTGCCTTTCGCCAACAAACCGAAAAGTGCGGTCAAAAATATGGACGTTTTCACCGTGAAAAAACTGGCGGATGCCTTGTCCGTAGTGGAGAATTTTTAGCGCTTTTTCTTTTTGTCCGCTGTTAAAACCGTTTAAAAATAGTGTAAGATATTTCCGTCCTGCATTATGTCAATAAGCAGGTGATTTTCTTTTTTTATTTTATTTTTTATAGGTGATTTTGGGGGAATTTTATGGACAAAAAGTTGACTAAGGCTCTTGATAGTATTGATATTAAGATCTTAAACGAATTGCAGCGTAACGGTAAAATTTCCAATATTGATTTATCCAAAAAAGTAGGGCTGTCGCCGACACCTTGTTTGGAACGGGTAAAACGATTGGAAAAGCAAGGCATTATTATGGGCTATCGCGCGTTGCTTAACCCGGAGTTGTTGGACTCGCCGTTATTGGTCATCGTAGAAATCACTTTAGTGCGCGGTAAACCCGATGTATTTGAAGAATTTAACGCCGCCGTACAGCAGTTGGATGAAATTCAGGAATGCCATTTGGTTTCGGGGGATTTCGATTATCTGTTGAAAACCCGAGTGGCGGATATGGCGGCGTATCGAAAATTATTAGGCACGACATTGCTGCGTTTGCCCGGCGTAAACGATACCCGCACGTATGTCGTGATGGAAGAAGTCAAACAAACCAATTATTTACAATTGAAGTAGTATCATAAACAATGATTAAACGTATCACCGACACTTTCACCCCAAAGCAATATCTGATCGTACTGCTATTTAGTCTGATTGCGCTTTGGGGCATTTATTTAATTATTTCATGGTCAACTTATCATCCCTTTGATAACGCTTGGTCGGTTTCCAGTTCGCAAACCGAGGTGTTGAATAAAGGCGGTAAATTGGGCGCTTGGTCAGTGGATGTGTTGTTCGTGTTATTCGGGCAGCTTGCCAATATCATTCCTTTTGTGTTGTCCGTCGCCCCGCTTTATTTTATCCGCACGATCCGCTCGGACGCGTTGACATGGAAACGCTTTGCATTGCGTTTGTTCGGTTTTGCACTGTTGTTATGCGGATTAAGCGTACTTGCCGTGTTATGGTTGGATAATGCCGGTAACTATCCGGCAGGCGGCGTGTTGGGGGCCGAATTAGTGGCGCGTTTTTCACCGCAGTTAGGTGAGTTCGGTTTGCTGATATCGGCATTTGTGTTCGCCGTAGTCGGCTTTATTTTTTGCTCGGGCGGTTCATTAATCCGTATGTTGATGAAACTCTACCGCTGGGTCACGATGAAAAATGAAGACAACGCCGTAGAAGGTGAAGAAACCGAATCGGAAAAAACGGAAACGGTGATGGAGAGTGAAACCGTGACGCAAACGGAAGCGGACGACAAATTATTAACGCCTGAAAGCGTTAAAGATTTGATTAAACCGGAGCAAATCAAACATAGCGCACCGACAACACCGCATACGACGATTAATATCAGCGGGTTGACCGTGAATCATATCACGAATACGGAGGATAAATTCCGACCGGAACACTTTGCCGATTTGAATCAGGAAACGGCGGAGCAATTACCGGAAGTAAAAATTGCCGTGGATAAAGTGATTGATTGGTCGGCGAAAAATTCGCCGGAATTTTTACGTCCGGATGAGCGTGCAATGTTGTTGCAAGAGGAAACTTCGGATAATGACGAACCGATGCCGAAAGTGACTTTATCGCCGTTGCATAAAACAACGGAAAATCCGACCGCACTTGAGGAACTAAACGCACCGTTAGCGGTGCAATTTGCCGAGCAAGAACAACGGCGTATGGCGGAAATGGCGATAAAAGCCAAAGAAATGGATGCGGAAGATACGTTGAAGGTGATCTTAAATACCCCTTCGCAGCAAAGTGCGGAAACACCGGTTTATAAACCTTATGACAACAGCTTGATTCATCCGCTTTTACAGCCGAAAGCCGTTTCTGCGGCGAAACCGACAACGCCGTTGCCGAGTTTGGATTTGTTACAACGCCGTCCGGTTGCCGCACAGGATATTACGCAGGAAGAGATTGTCGAAACGTCCAAACGAATTGAACAGCAATTGTACAATTTTAATATTAAGGCAACGGTAAAAGACGTGTTGATTGGTCCTGTCGTAACCCGCTATGAATTGGAGTTGCAACCGGGCACCAAGGCTTCCAAAGTGACGGGTATTGATAATGATTTGGCGCGTGCGCTGATGTTCCGTTCCATTCGAGTGGCGGAAGTGATTCCGGGTAAGCCTTATATCGGCATTGAAACGCCGAACGATCACCGTCAAATCGTTTCTTTACGCGATGTGTTGGACAGCGATGAGTTCCGTCGTTCCGACGCCTTATTGCCGATGGCGTTGGGTAAAGATATCAGCGGGAAACCGGTGGTGATTGATTTGGCCAAGACACCGCATTTATTGGTGGCGGGTTCCACCGGGTCGGGTAAGTCCGTTGGGATCAACACAATGATTTTAAGCCTGTTGTTCCGCGTTAAACCGGAGCAGGTGAAGTTTATTATGATCGATCCGAAAGTGGTGGAATTGTCCATTTATAACGACATTCCGCATTTGTTGACCGAAGTGGTGACGGATATGAAAAAAGCCGCCAATGCATTGCGTTGGTGTGTGGACGAAATGGAACGCCGTTATCAATTATTGGCGCATTTGCGGGTGCGTAACATCGAAGGTTATAACGATAAGATTGATGAAGCCGCCGCAATGAATCTGCCGATTCCGGATCCGACTTGGAAACCGGGTGATTCAATGCACAGTATGCCGCCGGCGTTGGAAAAACTCAGCTATATCGTGTTGATTGTCGATGAGTTCGCCGATTTGATGATGGTGGCGGGTAAACAAATTGAAGAATTAATCGCCCGTTTAACGCAAAAAGCCCGCGCGATTGGTATCCATGTGATTTTAGCGACACAACGTCCGTCGGTGGATGTGATCACGGGATTGATTAAATCCAATATCCCGAGTCGTATCGCTTTTAGCGTAGTACAACGTAACGACTCGCGTACGATTTTGGATCAGAACGGAGCGGAAGCCTTACTCGGCAAAGGCGATATGTTGTATATGGCAAACGGCAGCACGGATTTGGTGCGGGTACACGGTGCCTTTATGTCCGATGATGAAGTGGCGCGTGTTGCCGACGATTGGCGCGCACGCGGTAAACCGCAATATGTTTCCGCTATTTTGGAAAGTGTGGAAGAAGAAGCGGAAGATGAAGAGTTTGGCGGCGCAAGTTCGGGGGATTTGGATCCGTTATTTGATCAGGCGGTGGAAATTGTCATGAATTCGGGCAACACGTCAACTTCCTTTATCCAGCGTCGCTTGAAAGTCGGTTTTAACCGTGCGGCGAATATTATGGAACAAATGGAAGAGCAGGGTATTGTTTCGGAAATGCGTAACGGTAAACGCGAATTACTGACGCGTAATCAGGATTATTGATTGTTAATCAATTGTGCTTTACGGCACGGTTTTGAAAAGGAAAGTAAAATGAAAAAAACAACGAAATTTTTAACCGCACTTTTTGCAATGACGGCAGCCGCTTCCGTGTGGGCGGATGCGGCAAGCGAATTACAGAACCGCTTACAGAAAGTTCATTCGTTTGCGGCTGATTTTACCCAAAACGTCAGCTCGGCGACGGGTGATCAGGTGCAGCAGGGAACGGGCAGAATTCAGATCAAACGCCCGAATTTGTTCCGAATGGATAATCAAAGCCCGCAGGAAACCAAAATTATCTCCGACGGTAAAACCTTATGGTTTTACGATCCTTTCGTTGAGCAAGTGACGGCGAATTGGGTGGAAGACGCCGTCAACAATACGCCTTTCGTATTGTTGACCAGCAATGAAAAATCCCACTGGCAGCAATATTCGGTGGAACAAAAATCCGATACTTTCGTATTAAAACCGAAAGCGAAAAACAGCAATATCAAGCAGTTTGACGTGCGTATTGATGCGGACGGCGTTCTTAAAGGATTCAGTACCATTGAAAAAGACGGACAGTCCAATTTATACATTTTGCGTAATATTACTAATAATCCGTTACCCAACGATTTATTCAAATTCAGCGTGCCGAAAGGCGCGGAGTTTGACGATCAGCGTAAAGGCAAGAAGAAATAGGATAACTTATGCCTAATCTCAGCTTCGATTTTGCCGCAAATGATTTTCGCCCGTTGGCGGCGAGAATGCGTCCGACCACATTGGAGCAATATTGCGGCCAGGCTCATTTGGTCGGGCAGGGCAAACCGTTGCGCAAAGCCATTGAAGCCGGGCATATTCATTCCATGATCTTTTGGGGGCCGCCGGGGACGGGAAAAACCACGCTGGCGGAAATTATTGCCAACCGCATTAATGCCGAGGTGGAACGGCTTTCAGCCGTAACCGGCGGGGTGAAAGAAATCCGCGAAGCCATTGAACGGGCAAAACAAAATCGTTTGGCGGATCGTCGCACTGTGCTGTTTGTGGATGAAGTACATCGTTTTAACAAAAGCCAACAGGATGCGTTTTTGCCTCATATTGAAGACGGCACCATTATTTTTATCGGCGCAACCACCGAAAACCCTTCCTTTGAACTCAATAACGCGCTGCTTTCCCGCGCCCGCGTTTATATTTTAAAACCGTTAAATACGACGGATATTGAGAGGGTTTTGCAGCAGGCGGTTGAAGATGAAGAACGCGGTTTGGGCAAAGAGCGGTTGATTTTTGAAGAGAATTTACTGACGTGGTTGGCGGAATATGTCAACGGCGACGCCCGCCTTGCCTTGAACTGCCTTGAACTGATGGCGGATATGGCGGAAGAAGAGGAAAACGGCAAAAAAATCGACCGCACTTTACTAAAAGAAGTGTTGGGAGAACGGCAAGCCCGTTTTGATAAACAAGGTGACCGTTACTACGATCTGATTTCCGCCTTGCATAAATCCGTACGCGGTTCGGCGCCTGACGCGGCGTTATATTGGTATGCCCGCATTATCACCGCCGGCGGCGATCCTTTGTATGTGGCGCGGCGATTATTGGCGATTGCTTCCGAAGATGTGGGAAATGCGGATCCGCGCGCAATGCAGGTGGCGTTAGCCGCTTGGGATTGTTTCACCCGTGTCGGTGCGGCGGAAGGGGAGCGAGCCATCGCACAAGCCATTGTTTATCTGGCTGTCGCGCCAAAAAGCAATGCGGTTTATACCGCTTTCAAAGCGGCGAAAAAACAGGCAACGGAAAGTGCCGATTATGACGTGCCGGAACATTTGCGCAATGCGCCTACAAGTCTGATGAAAGATCTCGGTTACGGTGCGGAATACCGCTATGCACACGACGAACCTCATGCTTATGCGGCGGGAGAAAATTATTTTCCCGAACCGTTGAAAGATACCCGCTATTATTTTCCGACCAATCGCGGAATGGAATTAAAAATTAAAGAAAAACTGGATTGGTTGCATGAACAGGATAAACAAAGCGACCACATCCGCTATAAGAAAAGCGCACGATAAGCCCGATAATTCGACTGGTTTATTTAACTAATCCGATATAAAATAAACATATTTTAAATTCTTAGTAAAAACAAACAGGTAACCCTATGATCGATCCAAATTTACTGCGTAATAATCTTGCTGAAACAGCGCAAAAATTAAAAATCAGACGTAATTTTGACTTAAACGTTGAATTATTGACCGAATTGGAAGAGCAACGTAAGTCATTGCAAGTGAAAACGGAAACATTGCAGGCGGAACGTAATGCCCGCTCGAAAACCGTCGGTGCGGCAAAAGCGCGCGGTGAAGACATCGAGCCGTTGTTGGCGGAAATGGACAGCATGGGCATTGAATTGAGTATGGCGAAAGCGAAGCTGGATGATGTGTTGGCGGAAATCAATACCATTGCGCTGACTATTCCGAATATTCCCGCGGATGAAGTGCCGTTAGGTAAAGACGACAGTGAAAATAAAGAAATTTTACGTTGGGGAACGCCTAGAACCTTTGATTTTGACGTGAAAGATCATGTTACCTTGGGTGAAGATTTGAGCGGATTGGATTTTGCCGCCGGCGTGAAACTCAGCGGCGCACGTTTTGCCGTCATGAAAGGGCAAATTGCCAAAATGCACCGCGCTTTGTCGCAGTTTATGTTGGATCTGCACACGGAACAGCACGGCTATACGGAGGCTTACGTACCTTATTTGGTCAACCATTCCACCCTTTACGGAACAGGACAACTGCCGAAGTTTGGCGAGGATTTATTCCATACCAATCCGTTGGAAGGCGAACAACCTTACGCTTTGATCCCGACCGCGGAAGTGCCGGTGACCAATTTAGTCCGCGATGAAATCTTAGACGAAGCGGATCTGCCGATTAAAATGACCGCGCATACACCTTGTTTCCGTTCCGAAGCAGGTTCTTACGGACGCGATACGCGCGGCTTAATTCGTATGCACCAATTTGACAAAGTGGAAATGGTTCAAATCGTCGAACCGGAAAAATCAATGGAAGCCTTGGAAGAATTAACCGGACACGCGGAAAAAGTGTTGCAGTTATTAAACCTGCCGTATCGCAAAGTGTTATTGTGTACGGGGGATATGGGCTTCGGTTCGGCTAAAACTTACGATTTGGAAGTATGGGTGCCGGCGCAAAATACTTACCGTGAAATTTCTTCCTGTTCCAATATGTGGGATTTCCAAGCCCGCCGTATGCAAGCGCGCTGCCGCGCCAAAGGCGATAAGAAAACCCGTTTGGTACACACTTTAAACGGTTCCGGTTTGGCGGTGGGCAGAACCTTAGTCGCCGTATTGGAAAACTACCAAAACGCCGACGGTTCGATTACCGTGCCGGAAGTATTGCGTCCATATATGAACGGACTGACGGTTATCGGAAAATAACCTAAAATCCGACCGCACTTTTACGACGAATGAGTTGAGCCCTAACCAGTGTTAGGGCTCGATTTGTATTGGGTTAAAGGTTGATCTGTCTTTTTTCCGCCATGGACATTCTGGCGGCATCGGCTACGGTTACCGCATCCATCGGTTGCACGGTCAGAACGGATGTTTTGTTATCCGTCAAATGTTCCAATACGGTTTTCGCTTCGATTTCAGTTGCGCGACTAAGCCATAAAGGGACGAGCGCATTGATTTCATTATATTTTTGAATCGATTTGCCGTTTTCTCTTAAAGATAAATCTGCTTCAAATTCATCATATAAGTTAAATTGTTGACGTTGACCGTTGGCCAAAGTCAATGTCATGGTCGAATTGAAGAAATTAATCACAAGCGCGCCCAGTTCGCCGTGAATCGAAATTCCCCACTCATGCAGTCGGTAAGCGGTTCCCATCTCTAAAGAAGCAAAAACGCCGCTGTCAAATTGCAGCAATAATTGGATAATATCATGATTTTCCAAGTTATCGGGGTGCGCTCTGTTAGTAGCTTGTGCATATACGGAACTGACACCGCCCAATAGCCAGCATAATAAGTCCAATTCATGAATCTCGTTGAATAATTTACCGCCGGTCAGGTTGACGTTATTTTTCCACCAGTTTTTATCGGATGAACTGTCTATCCAGCGTTGACGGTTTGCTCTGGCGACCGTGATTTTGCCTAACAAATTTTCGTTGATAAATTGTTTGGCTTTCATCACACCGGGTAATGTTCTCAACAAATGTCCGACAAACACGGTTCGTTTTTTCTCTTCCGCCAGCCGCATGATTTCAAGGCATTCTTGTTGCCGTATGGTAAAAGGCGTTTCGATAAAAATATGCGCGCCGTATCGTAGTGCCGTGACAGCCGGTTCTTTATGGGCATAATTATATGTCGCAATAAGAACGAGATCCGGGGCGGTTTTTTCAAGCAGTTCTTCCGCATCGGTATAAGCGTTTACGGAAAATTTGTCCGCCAGTTGATTGGCAAGGGATAAATTCAGATCGGTAAATCCGACCAACTCGGCATTGGCTTTATGAAAACTGTCGGCTAATTGTTTGCCGAAAAATCCGCAGCCGATTAAAGCAACTTTAATTCGATTCATTATTACTTCCTTTTAATAAGCATTGTCTGATTTCTTGAAAATAGTAGAGAATGGCCCGTTGCATTCGTTCTAAGTCTCTGGCTTCAACGGCATCCACCAATTCTCTGTATTGTAATGCCAGCGCCGTCGGCGATATTCGGATAGGCGGTAATTCGGCGTTTAGTTTTTCATAAATTTCCCAAAACGCGTCTAAATATTGACTCAATAAATGATTTTGCAACGGTTGATAAATCAATAAATGGATTTGCTTTTCTTCTGCAATAGAGAATTCGTTTTTAGTTGCATTTTCTTCCATAATGCGGATCAGCGATTGCAGCCGATCACTAATATCTTCCGTAATTTTAGGCAAGGTCATCGGCGCAAAACCATATTGCAAAATCTCTCTGACATCTAAAATATCAATGATACTTTTTAAATTATCTTGCAAATGCAGTTGAGCGTAAAAAGTCAGTCCTCGAATCATTGGAGTGAGCGATGATGAGCCGACGAATGTGCCTATACCGTGATGAATATCCAGAATATGTAGGGCTTCTAGGGATTTTATCGCTTCTCTCAAACTGGATCGGCTGACGCCGAAAAACTCGATCAGTTCATTTTCGGTAGGCATTAAGTCCCCCGATTTAAGCCTGCGTCGGATAATCAGATCTTTAATTTTTTCTTGCAAAGCCAGCGATGCCGCTTTTTTTGTTAATTTTTCCATCTTTTTTCTCTTTTTGTGACATATATCACGGAATTATTTTTTAAAATAAGACATCATATGTCTAAAAGGTAAGACGTATGATGTCTTGTCTGGGGAAGAATAAAACCGTTATCCAATTCTTGATCTAAATATCTTGGTTGTAAAGGATTAATTACTGGCATTTTAAATTTCATAGAAAAGGTGAATATATGGCAACGTTATCACTTAAAAACATTTATAAGCGATATGACAACGGCTTTGAAGCCGTGCAGGACTTTAATCTTGATGTTAAAGATAAAGAATTTATTGCGCTTGTCGGGCCTTCCGGGTGTGGAAAATCAACGACGTTACGAATGATTGCCGGTTTGGATGATATTACCGAAGGTCAATTTTATATTGACGATATATTAGTCAATGAAGTGGAAGCAAAGGATCGGGATATCGCCATGGTATTTCAATCTTATGCGTTATATCCGCATATGACGGTGTATGACAATATGGCGTTTGCATTGAAATTGCGTAAGTTTTCCGCAGAAGAAATCGATCGTAAAGTGAAAGAAGCGGCGAAAATTTTAGGTTTGGAGCAATTATTGGAACGCAAACCGAAAGCGTTGTCCGGCGGTCAACGTCAGCGTGTTGCATTGGGCAGAACGATTGTGCGTTCGCCGAAAGTTTTTTTGATGGATGAGCCGTTATCCAATTTAGATGCCAAATTGCGCGGTAATATGCGTGCCGAAATTATCCGTATTCATAAAAATCTTAATGCGACCACCATTTATGTTACGCATGATCAAACGGAAGCAATGACTATGGCGGATCGAATTGTGGTGATGAAATCCGGTGTGGTGCAACAAATCGGTACGCCGAAAGATATTTATAATCATCCGAATAATTTATTCGTAGCGGGGTTTATCGGTGCGCCGACGATGAATTTCATTAACGGTATTATCCGTGACGGTTGTTTTTGTACGTCAAATACGTCGCTTTTTATTCCGGATGAATATTATCAATTAATTAAAGAAAAAGGATTTGAGAATAAAGAAATTATTTTGGGTATTCGTCCTGAAAATATTTCAAATGATCCGCTGTTATTGGGGGTATATCAAAAAGCGATGATCTTGGCAAAAATTAATGTTGCCGAGTTGTTGGGCGCCGAATACATCCTGCATACGGAAATAGACGGTCAGCCGATAAAAGCCGTTGTGCACGCCAGACAGGATATTATGATGGATCAGAGCGTCAACCTTGCGTTTGATATGAAACACGCACATTTCTTTGATCCGAAAAGTGAAAAATCGTTATTACAGTTATCGTGATAAATATTATGGGAGACTATGCTATGAAACTTAGAAAATTATTTTCAACGTTATTGCCTGTTATGGTCGGCGTTTCGGTATTAGCCGGATGCGGAGAGGATAAAAATGCGGTTCAGGTTAATTCGGGGATGCCTAAAGAGGGGCAAGAGTTAGCCGGCAACATTACGTTTTGGCATTCTTTTACGCAAGGTCCTCGTTTGGAGGTTATTCAGCAGGCGGCAAAAGATTTTGAGCAAAAACATCCAAAAGTGCGGATCAAAATTGAGACGTTTTCATGGAACGACTTTTATACCAAATGGACGACCGGTTTATCTTCCGGCAATGTGCCTGATATGAGCACCGCTTTACCGAACCATGTCATCGAAATGATTAATTTCGGCGCATTACAGCCGGTCGGCGATTTAATTGACAGTATCGGACGGGATAAATTTGCCGAGGGTGCAATTAATGAGGGAACGGTTAAAGGGCAAAATTATTCCGTTCCGCTTTATTCCCATGCGCAGGTGATGTGGATTCGTAAGGATTTGCTGGCAAAACATAATTTACCCGTTCCTAAAACATGGGATGAGTTATATCACACTGCCAAAACTTTAACGCAAGACGGGGTGTACGGTTTATCGGTGCCGATGGGAAGTAACGATTTTATGGCAACCCGTTTTCTGAATTTATACGTACGAAGTGCGGGCGGTAGTTTGTTAACCAAAGATTTGAAAGTGGATTTAACCGGTCCGATTGCACAAGAGGGTATTAAATACTGGGTGAAAATGTATAAAGACACCTCACCGAAAGATTCGGTTAATTATAACGTACTGCAACAGGCCACTTTATATTATCAGGGTAAAACGGCTTTTGATTTTAACTCGGGATTTCAAATCGGCGGAGTAAAAGCAAACTCGCCTCAACTGCTTGAACAAATAGACGCTTACCCGTTACCGAGAATGAACGCAAATGATCCGGAAGTGGGCATTGAACGGGCGAATATTCCGATGGTGGTATGGAAAGCATCCAAACATCCTGATATCGCCAAAGCCTTTATGAAAACCCTTT
>JBHBXR010000205.1:0-4587 GCA_041795785.1 Mesocricetibacter sp. | reverse complement strand
TAGCCTACGTTTTCCAAATCGTTATGTTTACCGCCGGCACGGACACAGCGTTGCGCCGTCGTAGCGCGTACATAAGCGCGTTTGTCCAAGCCGAGAAATACGTCTTTAAATTGGTTCATTCCCGCATTCGTAAATAACAATGTCGGATCGTTCTCCGGAACAAGAGAACTGCTTGCCACCACTTGGTGACCTTTAGAATGAAAAAAATCTAAAAATGATTGTCTGATTTGTGCTGTTGTTTTCATGTATGAATAAGCCTTGCTTTTTTCTTTTAATAAATAAATTCTTACTGCTTTATTGTTGCATATTTTTACTATTAATTGAACGGGTTTTTTGCACTAAAAATCAGATTTGAGGTAAATAAAAAATAAAACCGCACGTCCCCTCTTTCAGTGAAAGTGCGGTTTACTTTCAGACTATTTTAATGCCGGATTATTCTTCATCACGCAGAGGAACGACCAGCATATCGATAGTAATACTGTTCATCACCTGACGGGTGGAGGACATTAATTTGCTCCAGAAGTCTTGGTGGTGACCGGTGACCAATAAATCCACGTCATATTGCTCGATGGCATCGGACAACACTTGCCCTAAATCGCCGCTGCCACTGAGTTTTTCAGTGACCGGGTATCCCGCTTGTTCGGCAAGTTCGACCAGTGCCTGTTGAGTTTCGCTGGAAATTCTGTCTTGCATAGAGGACATATTGACATCGATTAATCCCGTATAAAGATCAGAAAAATTCACATCCACGTGGATAATGGAAAGTTTCGCTTCATTACGCTGCGCAATCTTCGCCGCTTTCTCTAATAAGATTGGGCTTTCATCTGAAAGGTCTACAGCTACTAAAACGTGTTTGTACATAATCTGCTCCTTATTTTAATTGAGGGTTGCTTGATGAGTTGAGACTATACTAGCACTACTGGAAATAAAAAAATATGCACTAGATCACGTTTTTAAAAAAAGGTTTAAAATTTTATGCATTATTAAATGGTATTGGATATGTTATGATTCAAATACGTTAATTTGTAGTGGAAAAATTTAACATGACACATAAAATCCAAGATTTTGTCCGACTTATTGCCAAATTACGCGATCCAAATGGAGGTTGCCCTTGGGATCTCAAACAGAATTATCGTTCTATGATCCCCTGTTTGCTGGAAGAAAGTTATGAAGTGATTGAAGCCATTGAGCAAAATAATCCGCAGGATCTGAAGGAAGAACTGGGCGATCTGCTGTTACAGGTGGTATTTTTCAGTCAATTGGCGGCGGAAGAGCAAAAATTCACCTTTGATGATGTCGTGAATAACGTAGCGGAAAAAATTATCCGTCGTCATCCGCACGTTTTCGGTGAAAAATCGGCAGGTAACGAACAGGAAGCTTTGCAGAATTGGAATGCTATGAAAGCGGAAGAAAATAAAGATAAAGGGCATACTTCTATATTGGATAATATTCCTCACGCTTTTCCGGCGTTAATGCGGGCGGAAAAATTACAAAAACGTTGTGCCAAAGTCGGTTTTGACTGGCGAAATATTGAGCCGGTCATCGCAAAAATTGAAGAAGAATTGAGCGAATTAAAACAGGAAATAAATCGACCGCACTTAGTGCAAGCGCAAGTTGAAGAGGAACTCGGCGATTTATTATTTGCCGTCGTGAATTTAAGCCGCCATCTGAAATGTCAACCGGAAGATAGCCTGCGTAAAGCCAATCATAAATTCGAGCGTCGTTTCAGAGCGGTGGAAATGAAGTTGAAACAACAAAATAAAACCGTTGAGCAATCCAGTTTAGTTGAAATGGATATGCTGTGGGATGAAGTGAAAAGAGAACAGTAAGCGGCATCTGCGTTTAAAAGTGCGGTGAAAAAAACAGTCATTTTCTTAACCGCACTTTTACGTTATCTGAGGTATCGAACTTAAATAATCCGTGAAAACTGCTGTCGGCGCGCTTGTTGTCGGGAATAGGTGTCAAAACACATACAAATATTGCGGATCAATAAACGTCCTGTGGAAGACACAGTGATTGCGTTGTCGCCAATGTGTACCAAACCGTCTTGCGCTAACGGGGCGAGTAGGGATAAATCTTCGGCAAAATGGGTTTTGAAGTCGATGTTATATTGCCGCTCGATCGGCGCATAATCCAATTTGAAATTACAGATTAGCTGTTTAATGACATCACGACGCAGGCAGTCTTCCTCCGTCATCACCAGACCTTTATGCAGGGCAATTCCATGAGTATCTACATCCGTGTAATAAAGTTTTAATTCTTTTTGGTTTTGCGCATAAGTATCGCCCAACAGGCTGATGGCGGAAACGCCCAACCCCAATAAATCGCATTCTTCCTGCGTGGTATAGCCTTGGAAATTACGGTGTAAGACGCCGTTTTGCTGCGCAACGGCAAGTTCGTCGTTCGGTTTGGCAAAGTGATCCATACCGATAAATTTATAACCCGCATGACTTAAGGTTTCGATGGTTTTTTGTAAAATCGTGAGTTTGGTTTGCGGCGCGGGCAGCATATGATCTTTAATTTTAGCCTGACCGGCAAAACGGCTCGGTAAGTGAGCGTAATTGAATACGCTTAATCGATCGGGATTGAGTTCGATCACTTTTTGCAACGTGAACATAAAACTTTCTACGGTTTGCAACGGTAAACCGTAAATCAAGTCCAAGTTGGTGGATTGGAAGCCGAGTTCTCTCGCTCTAATCAACAAGGCTTTAACGAACTCTTCGTCTTGTTCGCGGTTGACGATTTTTTGTACTTCTTTGTTAAAGTCCTGTATTCCCATACTGATGCGGTTGAAGCCGATTTTGCGCAAATGTTCCAACATCGACAACTCGATTTCGCGGGGATCCATTTCAATACTGATTTCGGCGTTTTCCGCTACATTGAAATGATCCCGCAACATTTGCATTAAACGGGCGGATTGTTCTTCGCTCAAATAAGTCGGTGTGCCGCCGCCCCAGTGAATCTGCGTGGCGGTGCGGTGACGAAATAACGGCGCACGGGTTTTGATTTCCATTTCGAGGTAATCAAGATAAATATCCGCTTTATGCTGATGACGGGTGATGACTTTATTACAACCGCAGAAATAACAGAGTTTGTGACAAAACGGGATGTGTACGTAAAGCGACAGCGGGCGTTGCGGGTAACGCGCCGCTGCGGCTTTAAAGTCTTCGTCGGTGTAATTTTCATTGAACTCGAGCGCCGTCGGATAAGAAGTATAACGCGGCCCCGAATGATTGTATTTTTGAATTAGGTTTAAGTCCCAAGTGATGTCGGACATTTTATGCTCCCCACAAACAAAGTAATTGCTAATAATGTTGTATATCAGCCAGCAGCTGGCGTAATTCCAATTTGATTTTTTGTTCTAATTCCGCCTCGGCGCTTTCACGGGTGAGATCCAAGCGCATGCGTTCGTTTTTCTTTAATTCACGTCGAGCCTGATGAGTCGGCATATCCATTACCACTTCATACAGTTGAAACATCGCCGTATAAGCATTAAGTTTTTTCCTCCCTAAAGGTTCAAGCAGCATTTTTAACCGAATGACCCCTTCGGAATGGTTGCAATCGCCGTTTTGCATTGCTTTGGCAATGATTATGACGCTTTCTTTTAAACGCTCGGTTCGTGCCGAACGGGCGTTGGTCAGTGCTTTTTTCTGTTTTTGTAACGCCAAGAGCAAATAGACGGCATAAGCCACCATTGTGATTATAATGATTGCACCGATAATTGATAAACTGATCCACATAGTGATAAAACGGCTTATTTGAACTGATTAATATCAATTTTTTCAAAAGTGCGGTACAAATCTTCTTCGTTTTCGTCGTCTTCTTCAATGCCCAATTCGTCCATTAGTTGGGCGATACGTTCCAGACATTCATCAACGAATTTTTGATCGTCCGCGCTGAGTTTTTTACCGGCATCCAATTCATCCAATAATTGATTCAGACATTCGTTATTCTCTAGTTGTTCCAACTCCGCCATCGGATCAAGTGCGGTCGTTTTTGCATCCGTTTTTAACGCTGTGATCACTTTGCCTTGTTCCGGTTTGTTAACGAATTCAACGATTAACGGCACTTTTTTACGGCTACCCAAACGCGGATCTTTCGGTGTGCTGTTTTGCTCTTGCTGATTATGCTCTGCCGAGCTGTGACGAGAGCCGGGAGCCAAGCCTTTATGTTTTTTCTTTCTTTTTTCTTCGCGCGCTTTGGCATCCAGCTCATAACGCGTTAATTTTTTACCTGCGCGCGGTTTTGCCGTTTCCGGTTTTTTATCACTTTTGCGCGCCGGCATAATGTCGGTAATGCGACGGGTCTTTTTCTGACGGGACATAATTTTTCTCTTGTATAGTGTTATCCGACGAATCGGTCACGAATTGTATCATTTTATCGGATAAATGTATCCGTTAAATAAGGGCGTTAAAAAACGCCCTTAAAATCAACCGCACTTTTATTTCGGTTCCCTTTATTACAGCCAACCTTTGCGTTTGAAATACCAATAAGGCGCGAAAGCCGCCAATGCCATTAAACCTAATGCCATCGGATAACCGAATTGGAAACCCAGTTCCGGCATATTACTGAAGTTCATGCCGTAAT
>JBHBXR010000204.1:0-4055 GCA_041795785.1 Mesocricetibacter sp. | reverse complement strand
CGTTTACTCGGTGGTGCAATTGTTGGTACTAACGGCGGTGAATTGTTAGGTGAAATTGGTTTAGCGATTGAAATGGGCTGTGATGCAGAAGATATCGCATTAACCATCCACGCTCACCCGACCTTACACGAATCCGTAGGGCTTGCAGCGGAAGTGTTTGAAGGGTCGGTTACTGACCTTCCGAATCCAAAAGCCAAAAAAAGATAATTAACAGGTATAATAGTAGAGAGCTGAAAAGCTCTCTATTTTTTTATTTAATCTAAGGAGTTTATATGACGGTGTCAAAAATGGCATTTTCATTAATTACACTATGTGGTGTCGCATTTGTCGGTGGAAGTTGGTATAGCGGTAAATTGGCGGAGGAAAAATACCAATCCTATATTGATCATGCTAATCAGGAATTCAGGGCTAAATTTGCGAAGTTCGGTGCGGATATCGCCATTTCAAACGTAGCGTTTACACGCCATTTCTTTACCTCCGATATGCGCTATCAGATTGTACTGAAAGATAAAGCGAGAGGCGAAACGATAGAATTCCCTGTTGAAGGTGTGCTGTATCACGGTCCTTTTCCACTAAATCGCTTAAAACAATTCAGTTTGATACCGATGATGTTCAGTGCGGAAAATCAATTTGTTGCAATTAACCCGATTAAGTCCTATGTGGACGATAAATATATGGCGACTGTGATAACGGATATCGGCTACAGCGGTGAAATGCGTGCGACAAAGATCATGACACCGAAAGTCAATTTTCATGAAAGAAAAGGCACAGAAACGCTGGAAGGTACGGTTTCCGCAGGTGAAATAGCTATCGCAAAAACAACATCAAATCAATGGATGGCGAATTATCAGCTTCCCTATGTGGAAATGAAAACGAAAAATAAGCAAAATCCCACAACGATGGATTTTCGTATCGACCGAATATCCGGTAATAGTGTGTGGGATCACGGAGAGTGGTTAAGTTATTATTTCGGTAACAGTCAAGGAGAGATAGCTATCGATTCTATGACATTGTCTAATGATAAAAATAAATTTTTTCTCGACGATATTCGTGCTGAAAGCCACAGTCAAATCAAAGACGGGCGCTTGCAGGTCACTAATAAAGGAAATGTAGATATTCATGCGGAACTGGCGACAGCCGGTGCAGTGAATTTCGGCAAAATCAGTATGGGAAGCCTTATCGAGCTGGATAGCAATGCGTACGCCGCACTGATAGATCAAATACCGCTAAGTCAAGCGAATGTTGCGCCGGATAACCAGAAATTGGCACGTTTAGCCGAAGCGTTAGTCGCCAAACCGATTAAATTTGCGATGGAACCGATTGTGTTGGAAAATACAAAAGGCAAAAACAGCTTCGAACTGATTGCCGGAATAAAAGGGCTGACACCTAAACAAGCGGAAACGTTGTCGCCGGATGAGATATTGAAGGTTTTCACAGACAGCCGAGTTGCGTTCGATCTCAACCTACAATCACTGGAAGAACTGATAAGACAATTCGGTTTGCTCGATACTCAAAATAAAGAAGAAGCGGCGCAGCAGGCGAAACAGATTATGAATATGTTTGTACAGCAAGCACAGCAGCTTCAACGACAAAACCTGTTGATGATGGATAATGAATCGATTTCATTTAAATTAGAATTGAATAACGGCATAATTCAACTGAACGACAAAGAAATATCACTGACGGAATTGAGTAAATTATTCTCTCCTCAACCGAATTAAACGCATACAGCAAGCGGTCGGATCGTCTTAATAATTTGCAAATTGCAAAATTACGGGATGATCCGACCGCTTGTCATTACGCCCAATATTTTTTCTTCGACGTTTTTCCGATGCCCGGGTTAAAGCTGTTTGTCGGATCAAGAACTTTGTAGAATTTACGCAATTCAGGTTTCGCCTCGTAGAGGTGACCGACATTATGTTCCGCTGGGTATTGTGCGCCGCGTTTATCCAATAACGCCAACATATCATGTTCCAGTGCGATGCAATCGTTACCTTTCTTCACGATATAATCCTGATGGAATACGTGGCACATAAAGTGTCCGTAGTAAAGTTTATGGCTGATTTTGCGATCAATGTCTGCGGGAAGTACTTCAAACCAGTCAGAATCATTACGACGTAACGCTATATCTAAGGCCACGATATCTTCAACCTCCGTTTCGTGAATGGCTCGATAGCGAACCGCAGCCGACGCAACGGCGAAACGGTGTAACATTGCCGCTTGACTTTCGACCGGGCTACATTCGAAATAGCCGCCGTTGGTCGGGTTGGCAAAATATGATTGAAGGTATTCCCGTGCCTCTTTTACTCCGTTTCCACCCATTTTGACAATTAAGTGATGTTCATATTTATCACGGTATTGGCGCAAACTGTCCGGTAAATGCTGAGGCAGTAGTTTAGAAAACAACTGTAATGCTTTGTCGCTGACATTGTTCGGGATAAACGACCATTTTTTGGACAGACGATCAACTTTGGCTTTTAAAGCAAAGAGTTGCGGTAAACGATGGGTACCGAGTTTTTTAATGACCCAAAAGGTATCTTTACCATACTTGGCGGCAACGTCAAAGGCGTCGCGGTGTATATATTCGCCTGAAATCGGTAGTTGTTGAAAATGCGCCAACATATGACGACGGATATCATTGAGAACGTTGGTGTGATTTGTACCGATATAAAATACGGCAGTTTCTTTTTCCGCCGGGAAAGTATCCAAACGAACGGCAAAAACAGCCAGCTTGCCGGCACAACCGGAGGCTTCATAGAGTCTCGCCGGATCGGCATTGAAACGGGCAGGGGAGTCTTCATCTACTTTACGTACGTGATTGCAATAAGTGTGATCGTGTCCTTTACCGCAATGTTGCTCAATATCCTTACGCTGGTAGCGGTTCTCTTGCAGGTTTTGCAGAATCTCTTCCGGTGTTTCGCCCAAATCAATCCCTAAATGGTTTTTTAACTCCAATTCACCTTGTTCATTAAGCTGAGCATAAAGTGCCATTTCCGTATAGGCCGGACCGCGCTGTACCAACGCACCGCCGGAGTTATTACAAACGCCGCCGATAACGGATGCCCCGATACAGGAGGAACCGATAACGGAGTGAGGTTCCCGTCCGTGCGGTTTCAGTAATAATTCCAACTCATTTAATGTTGAACCGGGCAAGCAGACGACTTGGTTTGCCTCACGGATGAGTTGAATACCGTTAATCCGCATGGCATTAATGATGACAACGTCACGCTCATAATCATTACCGCTTGGAGTTGAGCCGCCGGTTAAGCCGGTATTGGCGGCTTGTGTAATGACAACGACATCCGCCTCGACACAAGCTTTCAATACTTTCCAAAACTCTACCAGCGTCGCAGGGCGGACAACCGCCAAAGCATTACCTGAGCCGAATCGATAACCGCTCCGATACACTTCCGTTTTGGACGGGTCGGTAATAATATATTGCGATCCGACAATTTCAGTTAATTGATGAATCAAGTGTTGTGCAGACATAGTACATTCCCTCTTTATGCTGTGATTACTGTTGATGAATAGTGTTGCTTTCCCGCCATAATAACGTTTGAATATTGAAACTGATATATTGAATTTTGGACGGACTTTCCTCATACATTAACCCGATGTCACCGTTCGGCAGTTCCGTTAAACTGTTATAGGCATAAGAACCGGCTTCTATCGTTGTTGTATATTTCCATAAAATAGTGCTGTCCGGTTGTACTTCGCCAATCCACACTTTACCGTTCACACGCTTGTTTGTATCGGAATGCGGATTGGCAAAAATCACATACTCTTTACCGTTAATGAGCTTGGAATATTTGATTACGGAAAGTTGTGAATACGGATCCAGTAGCACATCATCAAATACCGTATCCGCTAACCATGTATAACCACCGTCTTGACTGGTTGAAATACGTACATTTCCCGTTTGATTCCTTGAAAACATTTTTAACACGCCGTTATTCAGTTCAATCAATTGTGATTCAGTCAGTTCAAACGCTTTATCATTTAAGGATTCGGAACCGCCATCATCAGCCAATGCACTGTCATTTGGCGATTCGCCT
>JBHBXR010000203.1:0-3951 GCA_041795785.1 Mesocricetibacter sp. | reverse complement strand
CAAGGGCTAAATGATAGCTGATGACCTCACGGATTTTGCGGTAAAACAGGATCGCTGAATTGGGCTGAATACCGAGTAAATCTGCGGCTGAGCGAGCCGTTACTTCTAATACAAAAAATTCAAGTAGCTTTTTCCGTATGGATTTCTTTAATTTACAATGAGTTATCTTCATCTTTATAGATTGGCATACTAGCTAATCTACGTCAGCCCCTTATTTTATGTTGATTTCATAAAATTTTTAGCGATAACATTAGTAACTGGTTATCACGTTTGGAGAACAATAGGTTTTCCAAAAACGGAATTTTTAGGAGTTGATTTTTGGGGGATATGGAAAAATGGTTATATGGGATGCGATTTATTTTTTCTGTTATCCGGCTATTTATGTATAAGAAGTTGGAACAAAATTGAGAGTAATACATTTTCTAAAAAAATTAAAATATTTTACAAAAGTAAAATATTAAGAATTATTCCTGTTTATTATATTTCTTTAATTGTATGGTATTTTTTAATTAAAGAAGGTATTGCTGTAAAACCATATAACGTAAAAGATCTTATATATCATCTTTTATTCATACATACATTCGATAAAACTACTTTTTTCTCAATTAGTGGGGTGTTTTGGTATATTGGAGTTCAAATTCATTTTTATTTGTTATTCCCATTTATTGTTATTTTATTGGAAAAGATTAATAATATTTTACTGTTTCTTGCGTCATTTATCCCTTTGGTGCTGGCAAGTATTTTTTTTAGTAAAGGCGATGTAGTTTTATATTGGAATGCTATGATATTTATGCCTACTTTTGTAGCTGGAATTTTATTATATAAAGGATATATGAGAATTGAATCAAAATTATTTATTGTTTTTATTTTTATTTGCATATTTTCTATAATGAATATTAATAATATAACACTGATGCTAGGTATGTGGGACAGAGTGATTGCTGGTATATTGTTAGGTGTGTTATTGTTTAATCTAAGAGATGGAATCAATAAATTACCATTTTATATTAAAAATTTTGTAACATTAATAGCAATAACTTCATATTCTATATATCTGTATAACTATATTGTGGTTTCATATATTCCTATTGTGAAATCAGGTTCGGGTTTAGTGATCTATACAATGTTAGTTTTTGGTTTTGGCATTTTGATGTATGAATTAATAGAAAAACCATTAACAAAAATAATAAAAAAGTAAGTCTTTAAAATTGAATTATATATGCTTCAGCGGCTTTTTTCGAAAAAGGATTTTATCTTATTTTTAAATTTTATTTAAAATTGAACAACAACGTAATACTGGCAAAACAAAAAAGTTGGTCATTTGAAACCAACTTTTTCTTGTTATTTTCTCAGCTTAATGTCGCCGCTTTCATATTGCGTACAAATTCAGCCAATTCAGTCAAACACTTAGTGTGATCATGCAAATTGCGTTCAATAATTTTAACGGTAGCGGAACCTGAGATGGCGCCGGCAACGCCCATTGCCAAGGCGTCTTTCACCTGTTGCGGTTGAGCAATGCCGAAGCCCTGTAAAATCGGCGCTGCGTTATTGGCTTGGAGCAGTTCGACAAGATTATCCAAATTTGCCGCATGGTTTTGATTTTCCGCACTGGTTACGCCGGCGCGGGACACCAAATAGGTATAGCCTTCGCTGTGTTGCGCAACGCGTTGAACGGTTTTGGCATCCGCATTCGGCGGGCAAATAAACACGGGCTGAATGCCGTATGTTTTTGCTGCCCGAATATAATCCTCCGCCGCCAATAACGGAATATCCGCCACTAACACCGCATCCACGCCTGTCTCCGCACAACGTTGATAAAATTTATCTAATCCTTGTGCATAAATCAAATTGGCGCACAACAGCAGGCTGATGGGAATCTGCGGATATTTCGACCGCACTTTTGCAATCAATCGGAAACTTTCTTCGGTGCTGCATCCCGCATTTAATGCACGGTTATTAGCGGCTTGGATAACCGGACCGTCCAACAACGGATCGGAAAACGGAAAACCCAATTCCAACGCATCGGCACCGCTATCTACCAAGGTGCAAATAATATCAAAAGAGCGGGGTAAATCGGGATCGCACAAGGTGACGAAAGGAACGAATCCGCCTTGTTTTTTTTCTTTTAATTGCGCAAATAACGCGGCAAAACGCGATGATTGATTTGTGCTTGCCATTAAATTTTACCTCGCTCAGTTAAGATTTTATCTACCGTAAAAATGTCTTTATCACCGCGACCGGATAAATTGACGACGAATAATTGCGGTTTGTCCGGATTTTGCTTGATGAGTTTCATGGCATAAGCCAAGGCGTGGGAGCTTTCCAAGGCGGGAATAATGCCTTCGTTTTTAGCCAGCGCTTGAAATGCGTCCAAAGCTTCATCATCAGTAATACTTTCGTATTCCGCCCGTCCGCTGGCATATAAATGAGCGTGTTGCGGCCCGACGGACGGAAAATCCAATCCCGCCGAAATACTGTAAGATTCTTCGATTTGCCCGTCTTCCGTTTGCATAATCGGCGATTTCATACCGAAATAAATGCCTACCGAACCGTGACGCAGCGGCGCACCGTGTTCACCGCTGGCAATGCCTTTGCCGGCCGGTTCAATACCGATCAAACGTACGGATTTTTCTTCGATAAAATCGGCGAACATTCCGATAGCATTGGAGCCACCGCCTACGGCAGCAATCACCGCATCAGGCAAACGACCTTCTTTTTCTAAGAGTTGGCGTTTGGTTTCTTCCCCGATCATTTTCTGAAATTCGCGTACGATGGTCGGGAACGGATGCGGCCCCGCCGCCGTGCCGAGCAGATAATGAGTGGTTTCGTAGTTTGCCGACCAATCACGCATCGCTTCACAACAAGCGTCTTTTAACGAGCAGGAACCTTTTTCCACCGGAATGACTTCCGCCCCCATTAAACGCATACGAAATACGTTAGGTGATTGGCGTTCTACGTCTTTTGCCCCCATATAAATGCGGCAAGGCATATTCAACATAGCGCAAGCCAAGGCTGTCGCTACACCGTGTTGACCGGCGCCGGTTTCGGCGATGATACGGGTTTTGCCCATTCGTTTCGCCAATAAAATTTGTCCCAACACCTGATTGGTTTTATGGGCGCCGCCGTGTAATAAATCCTCGCGTTTTAAATAGAGCTTGGTTTGAGTACCTTCGGTTAAGTTACGGCACAGCGTCAATGCAGTCGGGCGACCGGCGTAATTTTTCAATAAATCCTGAAATTCCCGTTGAAATTCAGGATCTTGTTGCGCTTCAACAAAAGCTTTTTCCAGTTGTTGCAAAACCGGTACCAAAATTTCGGGAACGTACATTCCGCCGAATTCGCCGAAATAAGGGTTTAATATTGTATCGCTCATAGAGATTCCTAACGTTAATTATCTAAAATTTTTGCAAAAAGTGCGGTCAGTTTTTCGTGACTTTTAACGCCAGCTGAGCTTTCCGCACCCGAATTTATGTCTACACCCAAACAATTTTGCGTTAATGCAAGATCGATATTTTCAAGATTAATGCCGCCGGCAAGGATAATTTTCTCTTTTAATTCCGTCGGAATTTGCGACCAGTCAAAAGCGATTCCCGTTCCGCCTTGTTGATTGCCGCTTTTGCTGTCGAAAATATAACGTGAAATTTGTGAAACGTCGTTAATTTCGACCGCACTTTTACTTTCTATATCCACAGAAACCGCTTTCCAAATCTGGCAGCTGTCAGGAAGTTTATGACGTAATGCGGTGATAAAGTCATTATTTTCCGAACCGTGTAACTGTACCGCAAACAGATTCAGTTGATTTGCAGTTTTAACAATAAAATCAATTGATTGATTTTGAAATACACCGACAAAACGTAACGGAGCCTGCGTCACTAATTCCTGTGCTTGACGCAATGACAGTTGACGCGGTGATTTTTCCGCAAAGATCAATCCGCCGTATAACGCCCCGTT
>JBHBXR010000202.1:0-3872 GCA_041795785.1 Mesocricetibacter sp. | reverse complement strand
ATACTTCATAAGCTTGCACCACTTTCGCCACCACCGGATGACGCACAATGTCTTTACTGTCGAAATAGTTAAAACTCAACTCGGGCACTTTTTCCAACACTTCGATGGCATGACGCAAGCCGGATTTCTGACTACGCGGCAGGTCGATTTGCGTAACGTCGCCGGTGATCACCGCTTTGGAATTAAAACCGATACGGGTAAGGAACATTTTCATTTGCTCCACCGTGGTGTTTTGGCTTTCGTCTAAAATAATAAAACTGTCGTTTAACGTGCGACCGCGCATATAAGCAAGGGGCGCAATTTCAATAACATTGCGTTCCATTAGCTTTTGCACCTTTTCAAAACCGAGCATTTCAAACAGCGCGTCATACAACGGACGCAAATAAGGTTCGATTTTTGCCCCTAAATCGCCGGGCAGAAAACCGAGTTTTTCACCCGCTTCCACCGCCGGACGGGTGAGCAGAATACGACGGATTTCCTGCCGTTCCAACGCCTCCACCGCAGCGGCAACCGCCAAAAAGGTTTTCCCCGTTCCCGCCGGTCCGATTCCGAAACTGATATCGTGGGTCAAAATGTTGTGCAAATATTCAATTTGATTTTTACCGCGCGGTTTAATCAACCCGCGTTTGGTTTTAATCGTGGTGCCGTAAACCTTGCTTTCTTCTGGCGTATCCTCTGGTTGTTGTGACAACATCCGACTTTCCTGAATGGCAATGTGCACGTCTTCCAAATCGATTTCTTTAATTTTTCCGCGTACCGGCGCTGTCTCCAAATACAAATCCTGAATGAGCTTCGCCGCTCGTTGCAGCAGATTTTTATGGTGCGGTTTGTTTTCTTCGTCATTAGATTGCACGGTGAAGGTGAAATTGCGGCGGGAAATAATCAGATTAAATTCTTTTTCAATCAGTTGGATATTTTCGTCAAAAGCACCGCACAAAGATTGCAAACGGGCATTGTCCTGAGGATTGAGGGTAAATTCTTCTTTATATAGTTCTGTCAAATGATGTTCCTTTAATTAACTGCCGAGAGCCGATAAACGCCTGTTTTATACGCGCCATTGTAAAAAAGTGCGGTCAAATTTTCCAGCGTTTTGAAAACGCTTTGAAAACCGACCGCACTTTAGCCGAATACTATCCCAATTCCGGAAACAGCATTTTAATGACGTTCTGCGTCAATCTTCTTGATTTACCGCCATACGGAAAGATGTGCATCATCATCATCGGATTAAAATTGGCTTCAATCACGCCCCAAGAACTTAAACCCGCTTCGGCAGGCTTTTTCAGATCAGGGATAATCAGATCCACGCCGCACACCGCCGCGCCCATTGCTTTAGTGATACCGACCGCCAATTTCTTATAGCTCGGGTGCATTTCGTCGGTCATATCAATGCTGTCGCCGCCGGTGCTGATATTGGAATTGGCGCGCAGCTGCACAAGCTGATCTTTCGCCGGAATGCTGTCCACAGTTAAGCCCTGCTCTTTTAACTGTAAACGCTCAATATCGCCCAAGGCGATTTTCTTCAACGGTGTGCGACTGCCGTCACCGCGCAACGGATGATCGTTTTTTCCCGCCACCAGTTCCGCTACCGTATGTACACCGTCGCCGATAACGTTGGCAGGTACGCGCAGCAACACCGCCAAGGTTTCATCACCGAGTACGAAGAAACGGTATTCCGTGCCGACCAGATAGTCTTCCACCATAATTTCTTTGTCTTCGCGAAACGCAATTTCAACGGCTTTGGCAAAGTCCTCGCGGTTTTGCACGCCTTGTTGGAAAATGGTTATGCCTAAACCGTAATTAGTGGATTTCGGTTTAATCACCAGCGCCCGACCTTCAAACAGCGCATAACTTGCCACGGCTTGTTCCGCATTGGTAAATTCCATACTCTGCGGCACATTAAAGCCCGCTTTCGCCAACACTTTTTTGGTCACCACTTTGTTTTCCATAATCAGCGGCGAAATATAGCTGTCATGGGAAGTCATATTGCCGTTTTTGACATATTCGATGTGATCACCGTGTTGCAAACAAAGAAACTGATCGTTTTCATCCAAAATCTCGGTTTTAATTCCCTTTTGGATCAAATCGAACAGCAGCGCTTGGGTGGAAAGTTCCATATTATCGAAGTCGGAAAGGGCGTAAAAACGTTCAAAAGCCTGCGCTTTATTGCGTTGCGCAAGCTCCGCACCCAATTTTTGATAGCCGCCCGCTTGCTCAATGGCATGAACCAAACGTCCGCACAATGTCTGACTTGGTTCGGCGAACTGGGCTAATTTTTCTCGCGCAAATTCGACCGCACTTTGCGGTGCGGCGATTTGTTCCAACATGGCGATTAGCTGTTGCAAAATCCGTTCGCCTTCCTCCCGATAAGCCGTTTGCGCCAACGGGTTTTCCCACGCCACTTGCGCCAATCGGGCTTTGCCCAACTCCACTGCGTTTTGATCCGCCGTTTCATCCAACCAAATCATCAATAGAATAAAGCTGTGAATAAATTTCGCATCTTCTAAAGTAATGCCGTAAGGTGCGAAAGGATTAAGATCAAACAGGCGAAATTCCAAATATTGAATGCCTTTCGCTAGAAATTCACGGGCTTTTTTCGCGCCGCGCAAACGCACGTTGGAATAAAATTCCTTTTCTGCAATCAGTTTACCGCTGCTCACCGCCTGTTCAAGGGTTTCTACATATTTTTCCACACTGTCAAAGGAAACCGTCACGTCGGGGGCATTTACATAACCGTATCGGCTGGAACGTAAACTGCGTACATATTGCCCCGCTTTCAGCGGTGACCCGTCTTTAAAATAATTGGCGTCCACCGTCGGCGTAGCGCTCAATAAATACAATAAAATCCATTGGTAACGCAGGAAGTTCTTTGCCATTTTCAGATATAAATCGTTCTGAAAATCCACCGCACTTTTATACTCGGTTTGCGCGTTAAACAAGCTGTCAATCAACGCGGCGTCAAGCTGAAAATTATAATGAATCCCGCTGACCATTTGTTTATAAGTGCCGTAAGATTGCACCAAATGCTCGCGATAAGCCACATCGGCAGGATCCTCCAACTGCGCCACTTTGATTTGCTCCGCAGGCGGCAATCCCGCAGGCATACTCAGCGGAAAAACATATTCGTCTTCGGCTAACGAACGCAAGACCACTTCGTGAATTGCCGACAACCAACGCAGACTGTCTTCGATTTTTTTATTCGGCGGGGTAATTAATTCAAGCTGACTTTCAGCAAAATCCGTTTGAATATAAGGATGATAAGAACGACTGCCAAACACTTTCGGATGCGGCGTAACCACGACTGAACCGTCGGCATGTACGCGTTGACTCTCTTTTTCAAGACCGAAAGAACCTTGCTGAAACAACAATCCTAATTGATTTTGTTTGATTATTTGCTGAATTTTCATAGCTTTCCTTAAATTCTATCTAAACAGGTGACATTGTTAAAAAATGGGCTGTTAAAAGCAGAATGGTAATTTAGCACTGTTCGGAGCGTTTGGGTATAAAAAAACGATTGTTTTACAGTTTCAACATCAGTGTTAATTCATCAATGGGAGACGGGCTGAAGCCGTATTTAAGATAAAATTGTTTTGCTTGCTCATTCAACGCATGAACAATTAATGCTTTAACGCCAATTTGTTCGCTCACATTTTTAGCCCGCAATACGGCATCTTTTAATAACGCCGCACCAAAATGCTGTCCTTTTACAGCATTATCTACTGCCAACCGCCCTAATACCACTACGGGAATAGGTTCCGGCATATTGCGACGGATATTACCTGAAGCTTGTTGGTGCGTAATTGCTCCGCTTGCCATAGCATAATACGCCACCACGTTATTATGCTCATCACAAACAACAAAAGTACGACTCGCTT
>JBHBXR010000201.1:0-2824 GCA_041795785.1 Mesocricetibacter sp. | reverse complement strand
TTCGGTTTAACCGCAACCTATATGTTGATTCCGGCGGGATTCGGTCAGATCTTTATTGAGAATATTTTGGTCAAAAATATCAACCAAGCTGGCGCCGCACAAGGTTTGGTGACCAATACGTTACAAGTCACGCAGGCCATGGCAATTCCGGTGGTCGGCATGATTCTAGGCTTATTTTTAGCATTGTTCGTTACTTATCGTAAACCGCGTGTGTATGTCGAAGATCGTCAAGAACCGACAGCGGATGACATTGCCGAGCGCGTAGCCAAGGTAAAACCGTTTCATATTGGAGTGAGCCTTGTTGCCATTGTGGCGACCTGTATCGTGCAATTATCAACAAATTCAACGGTTGTCGGCGGGTTAGTCGGGTTGATTATCTTTGCGCTGGGCGGCGTATTTAAGTTAAAACAGAGTAACGATTTGTTCCAAGACGGTTTACGCTTAATGGCGATGATCGGCTTCGTGATGATTGCCGCATCGGGTTATGCCACGGTCGTTAATTCAACGGGTGGTGTTGCAGAGTTGGTTGAAGGGTTAAGAGGAACCATTTCCAGTAAGGAAATGGCGGCATTTTTGATGCTATTTGTCGGCTTACTTATTACTATGGGAATCGGTTCATCGTTTTCAACCGTGCCAATCATCACCTCGATTTACGTACCGCTTTGTATTTCGTTCGGCTTTTCACCATTAGCCACTGTGTCGATTATCGGTGTAGCGGCGGCGCTGGGTGACGCAGGTTCGCCGGCGTCAGATTCGACTTTAGGTCCGACATCCGGTTTAAATGCCGACGGTAAACACGATCACATCTGGGATTCGGTGGTGCCGACCTTTATTCACTATAATATTCCGTTACTGGTCTTTGGTTGGATTGCCGCAATGATCCTTTAATCGGAATGGTAAAACAATTCACTGAACAGACCGCTTGTAGGTACAAGCGGTCTATTTTTATCGAAGGATTGCAACATGAAATTTATCTCTTTTAATATCAACGGACTGCGTGCCAGACCGCATCAGCTGGAAGCACTCATTGAAAAACATCAGCCGGATGTCATTGGTCTGCAGGAAATTAAAGTCGCCGATGAAGAATTTCCGTATGATTTGGTCAACCATTTAGGCTACCATGTTTTTCACCACGGGCAGAAAGGGCATTACGGCGTAGCATTGTTGACCAAACAGCAACCGCTGGCGGTTCGTAAAGGTTTCCCGACGGATGGCGCGGATGCACAAAAACGGATGATTATGGCGGATTTGGATACGCCGTTCGGTGTATTGACCGTGTTGAATGGCTATTTCCCACAGGGAGAAAGCCGCCATCATGAAACAAAGTTTCCGGCAAAAGAAAAATTCTACGGCGATTTACAGGCTTATCTTGAAAGCGCTTTAGCACCGGAGAATCCGATTGTGATCATGGGAGATATGAATATCAGCCCGACGGATTTAGATATCGGTATCGGTGAAGCGAACCGCAAACGTTGGTTGCGGGACGGTAAATGTTCTTTTTTACCGGAAGAACGCGCTTGGATGGAACGCTTGAAAAATTACGGATTGGTGGATACTTTCCGCGCCATGCATGCCGAAACGGATGATAAATTTTCGTGGTTCGATTACCGCTCCAAAGGGTTTGACGATAACCGCGGATTACGTATTGATTTGGTCTTAGCGTCTCGCCTTCTTGCCGAACATTGCGTCGAAACCGGGATTGATCTCGATATCCGTGCAATGGACAAACCGTCGGATCACGCACCGGTCTGGGCGGTGTTTAAATAGGTGGGGATATTAAAATAACGAAAAACAGATTAGATGTTTGATATAAACGTAATATTGGCTTTTTGGGGATGTAAGGTATGTTCGATGTACAGCTACGTTATTTTTATATTGTTATAAAGGCGATGTCAGTCTAAACAACAAAAAACGGTGAGATTTGCAAAATAATTGCCGAATCTCACCGCTTGTAAAACAACGTATACAGTTATAAAGAGGCGCAAGTGACAGGAATTAGGGATTTGGTAGCGCCAGCCATTTCATTGAGTTCTTCCATACGGTTGATCGTAATGTATTTTCCTTGGACGGAAATCATTCCGCTTTTTTGGAAGCGTCCGAGTAAACGGCTGATGGTTTCGATGGTTAAACCAAGATAGTTGCCGATATCGCCGCGTGTCATGGTTAAACGGAATTCTCTTGCGGAAAAACCGCGGGCCGCATAACGTTGCGATAGATTACGTAAAAACGCCGCCAGTTTTTCTTCGGCACTCATTTTAGACAGTAATAAAATCATTTCTTGGTCGCTTTTAATTTCATTACTCATTAAACGCATGATTTGATGGCGGATTTTAGGCATTTTACCGGCGAGATCATCTAGAATATCGAACGGAATTTCACAAATCATCGAGGTTTCCAACGCTTGGGCAAAGCCGACGTGACGCATATCGGTAATGGCGTCGAAGCCGACAAGATCACCGGGCAAGTGGAAGGCGGTAATTTGCTCTTCACCGTTTTCGCTGATGGTGTAGCTTTTGATAGTACCGGAGCGAATGGCGTAAATAGAACGGAGTTCATCGCCGGATTGGAAAATAATTTGAGACTTCTGAACGGGTTTTTTACGTTCTATAATGTTATCTAATTGGGTCAGCTCATGCTCATTGAGCGTGAAGGGTAAGCATAGCTGGCTGATACTGCAATTTTGGCAGTGAATAGTGCAAGCTGTTCTTCCATTTGCTTTAAAATCAGATACAATTTTCATAAAATCCGCCGTGAAATGCTTTCAAATTTGATTTAGGGCAAAGTTTAACATGTTTCTTTAAGGTTTTGAAATAAAAATTATTGG
>JBHBXR010000200.1:0-10419 GCA_041795785.1 Mesocricetibacter sp. | reverse complement strand
TTTAGAAAATTCGGAGTTTGGAAGCTATCTTGCCGTAAAAGCGCTGATTGAACATAACCACCGCGATATCGCGATTATCACCGGTAATTTTCAAAAGTCTATCGCGTTGAATCGCCTGCAAGGTTATAAAAAAGCTTTAGCGGAAGCGAATATTCCTCTGCGGGATGAATGGATTATTGCCGCTCAATTTGATTTTGAAGGCGGTATTGCCGGTATGGAAAAAATCCTAAAACAGGAAAATCGCCCCACTGCGGTGTTTGCCTGCTGTGATACTATTGCGCTAGGTGCTTACCAAACGGTTTGGCGCCATGGCTTACGGATTCCGCAGGATATTTCAATTATTGGCTATGACGATATTACATTGGCGCAATATCTCTCGCCGCCGCTCTCCACTGTTCATCAGCCGAAAACCGAGCTCGGCAGACTGGCGGTAGAAACCTTATTGGCGCGCATAAAAAATCCCGCCAAAAGCTACCGCACTTTTACTTTAGAGCCGCGGTTAGTTTGGCGGGAAAGCGTTAAACGGCTTTAACCTTTATGCAACGGTAATTGTAATGTGATTCTTAAACCGCCGAGCGGACTGCTTTCCGCCCACACGTTACCACGGTGTTGTTGCGTCACATTATTCACAATTGATAAGCCTAAACCCGTTCCCTCTTTTCTGTTCGGATTATCGGGGTCGACGCGATAGAACGGTTTAAAAATATTTTCATACTCATTCGGCGGCACGCCTTCACCGTCATCATCAACGCACATAAAATAGTAGCCGTTGCCCAAATATTCCGTGATTTCAACCCGTTGTTTGGCGTACTTTATCGCATTTCTCACAATATTTTCCACCGCACTGGCAATGGATTCGCGGTTTGCGCTGATTTTATATTGCGCGGGATAAAACACATTCCGTTTAAACACACATTCGATATTTAAATGTTCCGCTTCAAACCGGAGATCTTTTTTTACTTCATCCCAAATTTCCGTAATCGGAATGGCTTCTCGGATCAGCTGACTCTTCAAATGTTGATGGGATAGCGACAATAAATCCCTAATCATTTTATCCAAACGCTCCGTTTCCGTTTGGATACGTTGAACTTCTTTCGTATCGCCGACTTTGCGACGTAATAAAGATAACGACAACTGTAATCGGGTTAACGGCGTACGCAACTCATGCGAAATGGAATGCAACATCGTCTGGCGATTCGAAATCAAATCACCGATAGCTTCCGCCATTCGGTTGAAACTTTCCCCAACTTGACGAACCTCGGATATCCCCGTGATTTCCAATTCTTTATTAATTTTAAAATCCCCTTGCGCGACATCATTGGCAACATCTTGTAAGTGTTTGATCGGTTCGGCGATACTTTCTACCAGCCACCATAAAAACGGCGAAATAATCACCATTAATAGAAATATCATCGCCAAAGGATTATCAAATACAAAATTCGCCATTTCACTTTGCGGCGTAACATATTTAACGAAATACAACGTATAGTTTTTTAACAGGGTATCCGTCGGAATCGCAAAAGGTCCCACTACTTGCAAATCGTAAAACACTTTCTGCATTGGTTGGGAAGATTCGCCTATATTAACAAAAAAATTCTGAATGGCAGAGCGTTCATTTGCCCGCGCACCGATAATCGTATTATTCAGATCAATTAAAACCGGGCGGAATTCTTTACCGTTTTTCACAGGGATAGGCGCAGATGATGCCAACATCGACTCCAGCGCATTATTTTGCACTAATGTCGTCAGCGCATGGCGATATTTACCGATATCACTGTCCGGTACCGGCAAGAAAAGACGCTCATCAAAACGGGGAGCGAGAAAAGCTATCATCATTAATAACGTGAATAACAGCCAAAATAACGCAAATATCTTAAAAGGTAACGCATTTATAAAAACGCGAAACGCTTTCCAACAATCTTTAACCGACATCATGTTCAATATACAGCCAATTTTTATTCTTCATATTCCCGATCACCGGCCAACATCAGCAAATAACCGCGTCCGCGCAATGTTTTGAACCAAGGGGAATCATCACTTCTAAGCGGTAATTTTTTACGTAAATTAGACATATGCATATCGATTGCACGATCAAACGGCGTTAACCGTTTGCCTAAAACTTCTACGCTTAATAATTCACGGGAAAGAATTTGCCCCGGATTACGAATCAATAATTGCAATAACAGAAACTCCGTACCGGTGAGATCCAAATCCCTTCAGTGATAAAGCGCCTGCTGACGCCCCGGATACAATACGATGCCCTCAAACTCCAACGGCTTATGCTCACCTTGCACCTCAGGTTCTATATGATTTTCGGTTTCTGTTTTTGCGTTAGCGGTGCGACGTAAAATCGCTTTAATACGCGCAACCAATTCGCGATCGCTGAACGGTTTCGGCAAATAATCGTCCGCGCCGAGTTCCAAACCGATGACTTTGTCAATTTCATCACCTTTTGCCGTCAACATCACAACCGGTGTCGTATATTTTTGGCGGATTCGTTTTAATGTTTCGATACCGTTCAATACCGGCATCATGACATCCAATAAAATCAAATCATAACTTTGATCCAATTCCAATTTATCCAACGCCACCTGTCCGTTACCGGCGATTTCGATAGTAAACCCTTCCAACTCCAGAACCTGCGCCAATAATTCAACCAGTCCGACATCGTCATCCACTAATAAAAGTCTGCTCATCTTTTTTCTCTGCTGTTTATAATCAGATTGATAAAACTAAAATATTGATAATATATCAGAATTATCTTTATATTTCTTTACATTATTTTAATCCAAATTTACATAGGAAAGAAATATAAAATATCATTAATTCACTATGAATCTGACGAATTCTGATTTAAAATTTACCGATTTTACTTTTTTTCGGCATATACATCATAAAAATAAGGGGAAATCTATGAAATTAATCGAAGTAAAACATCCGATGGTGAAACACAAACTCGGTTTAATGCGTGCGGCGGATATCAGCACCAAACATTTCCGTGAACTGGCCACTGAAGTCGGCAGTTTGTTAACTTATGAAGCCACCGCCGATCTGGAAACGGAAAAAGTGATCATTGACGGCTGGTGCGGTCCGGTTGAAGTGGATCGCGTAAAAGGTAAAAAAGTAACCGTCGTTCCGATTCTCCGCGCCGGCTTAGGCATGATGGACGGAGTATTGGAACATATTCCGAGCGCCCGTATCAGCGTTGTCGGTATGTATCGTGATGAAGCCACCCTTGAACCCGTCCCTTACTTCCAAAAATTAGCCAGCGATTTAGAAGAACGTCTCGCCATTGTAGTTGATCCGATGTTGGCAACCGGCGGTTCGATGATTGCAACCATCGACTTACTAAAACAAAAAGGCTGTAAGCAAATTAAAGTGTTGGTGTTAGTCGCCGCGCCGGAAGGGATTGCCGCGTTAGAAAAAGCGCATCCCGATGTTGAAGTTTACACCGCATCCATCGACAGTCATTTAAACGAACAGGGTTATATCATTCCGGGCTTAGGGGATGCCGGCGATAAAATTTTCGGTACTAAATAAGTCTTGCGGTGCGGTTAACTTTTTACATAAAACACTGTAGAATCCGACCGCACTTTTTTATTACCCTCTGACAAACCACTTTATAGAGAACCTTATGACAGACTCAACTCAAGTTCAAGGCACTGCCAAACAAGCCTTCGTCGGCTTACAAATGCTGTTCGTCGCATTCGGCGCATTGGTTTTAGTGCCGTTAATCACCGGCTTGGACGCCAACACCGCGTTATTAACCGCCGGAATCGGAACCTTGTTATTCCAACTCTGCACCGGTAAACAGGTGCCGATTTTCCTTGCTTCTTCTTTTGCCTTTATTGCGCCGATTCAATACGGCGTACAAACTTGGGGAATTGCCGTCACCATGGGGGGCTTGGTTTGTTCAGGATTTGTTTACTTGGCATTGAGCGCCCTTGTAAAACTGAAAGGTGCCGGCGCTTTGCAACGTATTTTCCCGCCGGTTGTAGTCGGCCCGGTAATCATCATTATCGGTATGGGATTGGCGCCGGTTGCCGTTGATATGGCGATCGGTAAAAACAGCAATTATGCCTATAACGATGCGGTACTGGTTTCTATGGTCACCTTACTCACTACGCTGGGCATTGCGGTGTTCTCGAAAGGAATGATGCGACTGGTGCCGATTATGTTCGGCATTGCCGTCGGCTATATTCTGTGCTTATTTCTAGGCTTAATCAATTTCCAGCCGGTATTGGACGCACCTTGGTTCAGCTTGCCGAAAATCACCACGCCGGAATTCAAACTGGAAGCCATTTTATATTTATTGCCTATCGCTATCGCCCCGGCAGTCGAACACGTCGGCGGCATCATGGCAATCAGCTCCGTAACCGGTAAAGACTTCTTGAAGAAACCGGGCTTACACCGTACATTATTAGGTGACGGTCTTGCGACAAGCGCCGCGTCATTTTTAGGCGGCCCGCCGAACACTACCTATGCGGAAGTCACCGGTGCGGTAATGCTGACCCGTAACTTCAACCCGAACATTATGACTTGGGCGGCAGTGTGGGCAATTGCCATTTCATTCTGCGGAAAAGTCGGTGCATTCCTATCCACGATTCCGACCATCGTCATGGGCGGAATTATGATGTTGGTATTCGGTTCTATCGCCGTAGTGGGAATGAGCACGTTGATCCGCGGTAAAGTGGATGTCACGGAAGCGCGCAACCTTTGTATCATTTCCGTCGTCATGACATTCGGTATTGGCGGTATGTTCGTCAATTTCGGCGAAATTTCATTAAAAGGAATCAGTTTATGCGCCGTCGTTGCAATCATCCTCAACTTAATCTTGCCACAGGCAAAAAATCACGTTGAAGAATAACCGCTAAAATAGCGCTAATCTACGTTAGCGCTATTTTCTCCGCAAATTCCGACCGCACTTTTTAGGATCCTTGTGTTTCAACAGTTGCCTTTACCGATTCATCAACTTGATGATAATACATTGGAAAATTTTTACGCCGACAATAATTTATTGTTGCTTAATTCATTGCGCAAAAATATTGACCGACTTAATCAACCCTTTTTCTATATTTGGGGTGCCAAAGATAGCGGTAAAAGCCATTTATTAAAAGCCGTATCCAATTGTTTTTTCTTACAACAACGCTCCGCTATTTACGTTCCGCTCAACAAAGCGCAACATTTCTCACCGGCGGTATTGGACAATTTGGAACAGCAAGAACTGGTTTGCCTAGACGACTTACAACAAGTCATCGGTAATCAAGAATGGGAGCTGGCGCTTTTCGATTTATTCAATCGCATCAAAGAACGGGGCAAAACTCTGCTACTGATTAGTGCGGATCAATCTCCCGCATCTTTACCCGTTCAGTTACCCGATCTGGCTTCCCGTTTAAAATGGGGCGAAATTTATCAGCTATCACCGTTAAACGAACAACAAAAAATTCTGGTGCTACAACAAAACGCCCGCCGCAGAGGCATTGAATTATCAGAGGAAACCGCCAATTTTCTTATCAAGCGCCTCGATCGGGATATGCACACACTGCTTTCCGCATTGGAACGATTGGATAAAGCCTCACTACAAGCGCAACGCAAGCTGACCATTCCTTTTGCGAAAGAAATCTTAGGGTTATAAAAACAGCCGCAGTAAAAATACGGAATTAAACGTGATTTGAGCGAAGGGTATTTCCCGTCAGTCTTTGTTCATCCTTTTAAAACGGTAAAAAGCGGCATATCCCAACTTTCTACCGGTAAGTTATCCACTTCCTGACAACGGTGCGCTAAGCCCACCGGAAGAAAAGATTTTTGCCGCCAATTTTGCAACGTACGATCATAAAACCCGCCTCCCATGCCGAGACGGTTCCCCTGTTTATCAAACGCTACTAAAGGCGTAAACACAATATCCAATTCGTCTATCGGAATAATGTTTTGCACATTTAATTGCGGTTCGGGAATACCGAATTTGTTTTTTATCATCTTCGTATCGGGTTGATAGCGCAGAAACAACAAATGCCCTGCACAAAACGGATGTAAAACGGGTAAATAAATCTTTTTCCGCTGTAACCATAAGGCGTTAATTAAAGCTCGGGTAGAAATTTCGCTATCGAAAGACAAATACAAACCAATATTTCGGGCTTGTCGCAGCTCAATGAATTGTAATGCCTGACGGGTGATATTTTGCTCCGCTTGCGACTGTTCAAGTGCGGTCAGTTTTTGGCGTGTTTTACGAATTTCAGTGCGGATTTGTTGACGGAGTTGGGAAATTGTCTGCATATTGAATTAGGAGGAAAGGACCCGAGATGCCGTTGTGGGTGGTCGGTCCTTGAACCCGAAAGTTCAAGGGAATCAGTTGTAATCGTTTTTAGGCTTCTTACATCAGGGCTAATGCCAAGTTAAGCATGCACACCAACAATAGAGAACCAATTCGTAAAGTTTTAAGTATCGGCTCAGGGACGTAACCCGCTGGCGAACATCTCAGGAATTCTTTTAAAATTATACTAACTTAAATTATTCGTATTGACTAGCATTAATTTGCACAATTGCTTTATTTCAAGCGGTTTTATTGTATTTCATACGTCGTTTGCCGATTTGTTGTACTGTCAGCCAAACTTGCCAAAGACTGGGTTAATTGTTGAATTTGGGTTTTCAATACATTTTCGGTCAATTCCGTTTTCTGCTTTTCCTGCATCAACTCAAAACTTAAATTCAACGCTACCACCGTCAAGGCTTTTTCCACCTGCAAAATACCGGTGCGTTCTTTCATTTCCGTCACCCGTTCATCCAGTAGTTTTGCCGCTTCACGCAACGCATCATGTTGTTCTTCCGGACAGTTCAAACGTAACACTTGACCTAAAAAATTTAATTCAATTAATTTAGATGACATATTTATCAACACCAATACGTTAAAAAATTTACCTTATTATGCCATACAGAAATATTTTCGTCATAGATAATCTGTTAGAATGAACCCATCTCAATTAAGGATAACCATCATCATGACATCTTATTCCGAATTCAAACAACAATTAAAAAATGCCGGAATCGCTTTATCTCCCGCCGAATTACACGGTTTTTTAAGCGGTTTGGTATGTGGCGGCATTGCCGACCAAAGCTGGCAGCCGTTACTTTATCAGTTCACCAACGACAACCATGCCTATCCGACCTCTCTTTTACAGCAAGTAACGGATATTCATCAACATATTCAACAAAAACTGGCTGACATCGACGGCTTTGACTTTGCCCTGTGGCTGCCGGAGGAAGAGGATATTTTCGCGCGCGCCGATGCGCTCTCGGAATGGGCGAATCATTTCCTGCTCGGATTAGGATTGGCGCAGCCGCAGCTAGAAAAAGAAAAAGGTGAAATCGGCGAAGCGGTTGATGATCTGCGCGATATTTGCCAACTTGGTTATGACGAAGAAGACGACAAAGAAGAATTAAGCGAAGCGTTGGAAGAGATTATCGAATACGTCCGTACTATCGCCACGTTATTCTATACTCATTTCCGCCCCCAAAGCGAGACGTCACCGGTTTTACATTAAGGAATGTTTCCATGGATTTGGCTTATATGGCGGCCATGCCGCAACAGGAATTTAACCAACGTCGTACCGCGTTGTTTGCTCAAATGGCAGAGGATTCCGCATTATTGGTATTTTCCGAAATTGAAAAACGCCGCAATAACGATTGTTGCTTTCCCTTTCGTCAGGACAGCTATTTTTGGTATTTAACCGGATTTAACGAACCGAACGCCGTTTTACTGCTCATCAAACACCGTCAAACACAACAAACGGTGCTTTTTCTCCGTCCGTCCGATCCGTTAATGGAAACTTGGCACGGTCGCCGTTTGGGGGTACAAAATGCCAGTGCAGAACTATGTGTGGATCAGGCGTATGCGATTGATGACTTTGTCTGCACATTCAGAAAATTAACGCAAAATCTGACCGCACTTTATCACGTGCAGGATTTGCATGATTGGGGTGATCGTCTTTTGGTGCAAAGTGCGGTCAGTTTTTCGCGCGTTTTGGATTGGCGACCGATCATCGACGAAATGCGCTTGTTCAAATCCGCCAATGAAATCGCTTTAATGCAACAAGCCGCACAAATCAGCGCACTGGCGCACATCAGAGCCATGCGGGAAACTCGCCCGAACCGTTTGGAATATGAAATCGAAAACGAAATTCTGCACGAATTCAACCGCTTCGGTGCGCGCTATGCCTCTTATAACAGCATTATTGCAGGCGGCGAAAACGCGTGTATTTTGCATTACACGGAAAATGATCGACCGCTCAAAGACGGCGAGTTGGTTTTAATTGACGCCGGCTGTGAGTTTGCCATGTATGCGGGTGATATTACCCGTACGTTCCCGATTAACGGCAAATTCAGCCAAGCGCAACGTGAAATCTATGCAATCGTCTTGCAAGCACAAAAACGCGCCATTGAATTATTGGTGGCGGGGAATTCCATTCAACAGGCAAACGATGAAGTCGTGCGAATCAAAGTAGAAGGTTTGCTCCGTTTAGGCATTTTGCACGGCAAAGCGGAACAGTTAATCGAACAGAAAGCTTATCGCCAATTTTATATGCACGGTTTGGGACATTGGCTCGGTTTGGACGTACATGACGTGGGCAGTTACAGCAACGACAAATACAATAACGATCGCAACAGCAAATTGCGCGATCGTCCGTTAGAAATCGGTATGGTTTTGACGGTAGAACCCGGCTTGTATATTTCATCGAATGCCGATGTGCCGGCGCAATATAAAGGGATCGGTGTGCGCATTGAAGATAATATTCTGATCACCGAATACGGTAATAAAAACCTGACTTGCGCCGTGCCGAAAGAAATTGAGGATATTGAGAATTTAATGGCGGGATTATAATGAACTACGACATTGTTATCGTTGGCGGCGCAATGGCAGGAGCAACGCTTGCCTTAGCTTTAAGCGCCAAAACCGAAGGCAAAATCAAAATTGCCGTTATCGAGAAACAAGCGCTGCAAAACCACGCACAAAGCGGTTTTGATGCCCGTTGTATCGCGCTTGCCGACGGTAGCTGTCAGAAATTCGCTCAAATCAAACTGCCCGATCAATCCACGTTGTGGCAACATATCCAACCTATCGCGACGGCAATCCGACAAATTCATGTGTCCGACAAAGGTCACAGCGGCATTGTTGAATTTAATGCGGCGGAATTTCATTTAAACCGACTCGGCGCCGTGGTTGAATTGGAACATATCGGCAAGATTCTAGTGCAATCAATGGAGAAATATCCTCATATTGATTATCTGTGTCCTGCCGAAATTGAACACATCGAACGCGATAAACACGCTGTCAAAATCTCATTAAAAAACGACCGCACTTTCAGTGCGCCTCTATTAATCGGCGCCGACGGAACCAAATCCCAAGTGGCGGCTGCAGCGGGTATCGGGCAAAAAATCTTACGCGAATACGGACAAACCGCCCTTATCACCAACGTTCAAGTGCAGCAACCTCATCAAAACCGCGCTTTTGAACGCTTTACCGAGGAAGGTCCGCTGGCGTTACTGCCGATGCAAAATAATCTGATGTCGTTAGTGTGGTGTGTTAAGTATCCCGATGAATTGATGCGGATGGATAAACAGGCTTTTCTCGCCCGTTTACAGCAGCGTTTCGGCTGGCGTTTGGGCAAATTTCAACAATGCGGTCAACGTTTTGCTTATCCGTTGAACTTGTCTTATGCCGAACAGCACGTCCAGCCGCGCATTGCGTTAATCGGCAATGCGGCGCAAACACTGCACCCGATTGCCGGACAAGGATTTAATTTAGGCATTCGCGACGTGATAACATTAGCCGGTATCTTGGCAACGGCATATCAACAACAGCAAGATCTCGGCAGTTACGAATTATTACGTCAGTACGAAAACACCCGTTTGTCGGATCAGCAAAATACGATGGATTTAACCGACGGGCTACTCAGCATTTTTGCCAATAACCTGCTACCGCTGCAAATCGGGCGAAACATGGGTTTAATGGCATTAGCGCAATGTCGTACGCTACGGCAACATTTTGCCAAACCGACTTTAGGATGGATTTAATATGAAAACTTTTGATCTTGTTATCGTGGGCGGCGGTATGGTGGGACTGGCACTTGCCGCAAGTCTCAGAAAAGCGCCGTTGCGTATCGCCGTTATCGAATCCTTTCCGCCGCAAACCTCAACGGAACAAATAACCAATCGCGTAAGTGCGTTAAATCTCGCCAGTCAGAATTTATTAACGGAATTAGGCGTGTGGTCAAACTTAACGGCTATCAGAGCAACCGCTTACAATGATATGGAAGTGTGGGAAAAAGACAGTTTCGCCAAAATTGAGTTTAGCGGTAAGAATTTAGGTCTGACACATTTGGGACATATTGTTGAAAATCATCTTATTCAACATACGCTATGGCA
>JBHBXR010000199.1:0-3279 GCA_041795785.1 Mesocricetibacter sp. | reverse complement strand
CTTCTTACCGCGACCGGCAGGTTTGTCCGGTTGGGTGTAAACGGCGATCACGTCGTGTTGCGAATGAAGTAGGGCTTGTAAATGTTGTGCGGCGAAATCCGGCGTACCGGCGAAGATAATTTTGAGTTTTTTCATAATAATGTTCTGCGTTATGGTTGACGAAACGGTGCTTAGGCGCTTTAAACAAATGCGGTGTGCCTTTTAATTTTGGATCAAAATCCTTATCTGACAGGCACACCGAGAGTTAACGGCAAAACCTATTTTTGTTTTGCCGCTTGTTTTTGCAATTTAACCAATTTGTCTTTGATTCGGTTGCGTTTAAGCGGGGAGAGGTAGTCCACAAACATCACGCCGTTTAAGTGATCGATTTCATGTTGAATACAGATTGCCAATAAGCCGTCCGCGTCTAATACGAATTCCTCGCCGTTGCGGTTAAGGGCTTTGACTTTGACTTTTTCCTTACGCGGCACCAAACCGCGGAAACCCGGCACGGACAAACAGCCTTCTTCGATGCCCGCCTCGCCCGAACAAGTTAAAATTTCAGGGTTAATCAGCACGATTTGATTGGTTTTATCGCCTTCGATATCAATGGTAATAATGCGTTGGTGGATATTCACCTGCGTTGCCGCCAAGCCGATACCTTCTTCTTTATACATCGTTTCAAACATATCGTCCACAATGCTACGTATACCGTCATCCACAACGGCAACGGGCGTGGCGATGGTTCTTAAACGCTCGTCGGGGAATACCAAAACATTCAATACGGTCATAATTTCTCTTTAAAATAAATAAAAGGGTTAGCTAAAATTTCGCCGTATTCTACACTATTTTTGCTAAAGATCAGTTAAAATCACGCAAATTTTGACCGCACTTTTAAGGAAAGTTATGTTTATTTTTTCTGTTTTTCGTCACAGTTGGCTGCAATTAACCGCGCTCTTTACGCAAAGGCCGCTTGAAATCTTGTTGTTGACGGCATTCTCCGTGCCTTGTTTGTTTTTTCAATACGGTGTTGAAGACTACTTTGGGTTGTGGCTGTTGTTTCCGATTCTTTTCGCTGTGGTTTATTTATCGCGCCGACAGACTTGGTGCTATTGGCTGTCACCGCTTTTACTGTCGGCGGTTGTGTTATGGCTGTACCGGCAATTCGGCTTTGATTTCTATTTTTATGAGCAAAGCCCGCAATATTGGGGCGCGTTGTTGATTGCCCTGATTTGTTTTTTATCGGCGGGCTGGTTTAAGGACAACCGTCAATATGTTTCCGCCGTTGCCGGCAAAGCGATTAATTTATTCCTGTTTGCGCCGTTTGCCGCCTATCTTTGTTTTCTGTTGCTGATGGCGATACTTTGGAGTATCGACTATTTATTTAATGCAAACCTGCCTTTCGGCGAAATATGGAGGCGGGGATTTATGTTTACCACTTTCGGTTTGGTGCCGTTGTTTTTTCTGTTGTTTGAACGCCATCAAATACGGCAGCGGAACTATTTTATCGAACTTGTCATTCACTTTATCCTGTCGCCGGTGCTTATTCTTTACAGCCTGCTTCTTTATGCCTATTTGACAACTATTGTTTTTGCCGGTGAACTGCCGCGCGGAAATGTGTCTTGGATCGTTTTACCTTATTTGTTTGTGGCAATCGTGCTTTCCGCCGCACAAACCCTATTGTCCAAGGCGCGCTGGCTAAGGTTTTATCGTTGGTTGCCTTACATTTTATTGGCTCCGCTCGGTTTATTATGGTTAGGGATTATCGAGCGAATTTCGACCTATGCTTTCACCGTGACGCGTATTTATTTAGTGGCGGTTGCCGTAACCGTCACGATTTTCTGTTTGCTCGGTTTATGGCAACGCGCTTTACAATATCGCAATCTTGCGTTTATCGCGGTGTTGTCCGTTTTTCTGACGACTTATGTCATCAACCCGCAAGGTATTGAATTTGCCAGCCAACATACGCGCTTGAAACAGGGGATGGCGACATTAAATATCTTGGATGCGGAAGGTAAAATCAAGCCGCATAATGAATTGATCAACCTGTACAAACAAGCTACGGAAGCGGAAAAAGCACAATTTCATTCCTTGTCTGAGCTTGCAGCCCGCCTTTATCGGTTGGATAAAGGCATTGCCGTTCAATATAATGAAAGTGCATTTGCCGATTTGCAGCATTCTTCCTATCGCACAACGATGGAATACAACGCCGAAATCCACCGCTATTTCTATGCTAATGAGCGCATATTGGATCTGACGGGGTATAAGCGCGTGTTGACTTTCCCGTCCGGCAGATATATTACGCGTACACCAATAGTCAATGTAACCGACGGCAGCGTGCGTGCGTCGGGACAAATTTCGGAAGATTTGGCGGTGAGCTTTGACGGTGACGAACATATCCGCAACATTTTGCAAAATAACGGTTTAGCATTGGATCGCGAATACTCTTCGGAGGAACTGGAGGCGCTCACCGACCAATTTACCTTAGCGGAAACAGCGGAAGGCGTGCTGATTTTCAGTCGGTTTAGTATGCGTTTTGAGGAAACGCAGGGCTATATTTTTAATGAAGCCGAAGTCAGTATGTTTTTGCAAAAATAAGCCGAAAAGCGACCGCACTTTAAACGGAACTTTGCCTTACACGGCTTGAGTTTAGTAATTTCCGCGTTTGTGTCGCGAAACGGATAAAATCCTTTAAAGAAAAAGCGACGACAGGTGTAAAATATCTTAAAAATGATAGCAAGATACGCCAATGTTATGGCGTGCAAAGCGCAAGACGCATTGAGAAACGTATCTGAACCCAGCGGTGAGTCTCTTCGCACCGGCTAAACGGACAGCAAAATTAGGTTGAAACCATGATGAATATTTTAATTATCGGACCTTCTTGGGTCGGCGATATGATGATGTCGCACAGCTTATACCAAACCTTAAAAACGCGCTATCCCGATTGCGCCATTGACGTATTGGCGCCGAATTGGTGTAAACCGCTGTTGGCGCGTATGCCGGAAGTGCGCACTGCGTTGACTATGCCGCTCGGGCACGGTAAATTTGCGTTATGCGAACGTTATAAAATCGGAAAATCTTTGCGTAATCAATATGATATGGCTATCGTTTTGCCGAATTCGTTGAAGTCGGCGTTTATTCCGTTGTTTGCCCGAATTCCCCTGCGTCGCGGCTGGAAAGGAGAAAGTCGCTATTTCTTTTTAACGGATCTGCGCGCCAATAAACGGGATTATCCGATGATGCTGCAACGCTATGTCGCTTTGGGTTATGAAAAAAATGCGTTGCCGTCGGCACAGGATT
>JBHBXR010000198.1:0-3911 GCA_041795785.1 Mesocricetibacter sp. | reverse complement strand
GTTAGCTTATCGACGGCTCAATCATCTACCGTCCAATTTGCCGAGTGTGACCGGTGCGCAAAGTGCGGTCAGTTTGGGCGTTATTTATCCGAAGGAATAAAATCATCATGACAGAAAAAAATCTTTTAACCGCCCTCGCCGCAATGGTTACCGAACAACGTAATCCCAATTCCGGCGCGATGGACAGGCTTTCCCCTTTGGAATTGGTGACGCTGATCAATCGTGAGGACAAACAAGTGCCGCTTGCGGTAGAACGAGCACTACCGCAAATTGCGCAGGCAGTGGAAAAAATCGTTGCCGCTTTTCATCAAGGCGGACGTTTAATTTATATCGGCGCCGGTACCAGCGGACGTTTGGGCGTATTGGACGCTTCGGAATGCCCGCCGACTTTCGGCGTCAATCCCGATATGGTGGTGGGCATTATTGCCGGCGGCGAACGTGCGCTGCGCCATCCGATCGAGGGTGCGGAGGACAATCCGCAAGCTGCCGTGGACGATTTACAACGCGTTGGTTTTTCGGATAAAGACGTTTTGGTCGGCATCGCCGCCAGCGGTCGCACGCCTTATGTAATCGGCGCGTTGAAGTACGCCAAGTCGCTCGGCGCAATCACCGTTTCCATCGCCTCCAATCCGGCTTCAGCGATGGCGCAACTTGCCGATATTGCCATTGATACCGTCGTCGGTGCGGAAGTGCTCACCGGTTCCAGCCGAATGAAATCGGGGACGGCGCAAAAACTGGTGCTGAATATGCTGACCACCGCCAGTATGGTGTTAATCGGCAAATGTTATCAAAATCTGATGGTGGACGTGCAGGCAAGTAATGAAAAACTACGCGCCCGTGCAGTTCGTATTGTGATGCAGGCGACGGAATGCGATAAAAAACGGGCGGAAGAGGCGCTGCAACAGGCGGATAATCATGCCAAACTGGCGATTATGATGATTTTAAGCGGTTTGGATAAACAAAGTGCGGTCAATTTATTGGCTGAAAATCAAGGCAAATTACGTCAAGCGCTATCCGCCTGATTTTCATCGGCGCACTGCAACACAATATATTGCCGTTTAATAATATTGCGGAAATTTTCGGAAGTCGTCGCCCAATCCACAATATCCACCCGCCAAGGCAAATCGGATTCGGAAAAATCATCGCTGAGATCGGCGTGCTCGGACAAGGAAAGCGGCGTTTCGCCGATCACCGCGAGATCCAAATCGGAATAGCGTTTCGCCGTGTCTTTGACACGACTGCCGAACGCCCAAACTTCACGTCGGGGAATGTTTTTTTGCAAAATATCGCGTACGATTTGCAGGTGTTCGGGGGTGATATCAAGCATTACGTTGCTCCAATTTTTTCAATAAGTCATCCGCATCGTCCAAAAAAGCGTCAATACCGTCACAAACCGTTTTCGCCTTATCTTCATCATAGGTATGCGAAGTAATATTACGCATTTTACGATATTCAAACCATGCGATGACATCTTCTATCAGCCCTCTTTCTGCGGCAATACGCAAAACATCTTTAAAATTGCTGTGTTCGATTTCACTTGCAGGAAGCGCATCAATTTCAAGTTGTCGCTTAATCATCTTAATACTGATTTCATAAACAAATTCAAAATTCTGAATCAACCCCGCAATCAAGGTATTTCGGATATGCTCTTCTTGTCGGTTAAACCATTCGCCATGCCGCACAATTTGATTAGCGGAATGTAATGAGGCAACGGCTTTTTGTAATGCCGAGAGATCCAGTTTTTCATCCATTTTTGTTCTACTCCGTCATAATCTGTTGTAATAAATTAACCACATCTTGCGATTTTATCAACGTCATTTTATCCCGTTTCAGGTAAACCTGATTTTTTCCGTAGGTGCCGATAAGTTTCGGATCCGTCGGTCCGTATAGCGTAATATTGGGTTTATCCAGTGCGGCACTGAGATGCGCTAAGCCGGTATCTACCGAAATCACCGCCTTCGCATTGACGATCTGAGTGGCAAGGTCGCTAAGGGAGAGTTTCGGCAGCACCCTGACATTTTCAATCCCGTCGGCAATTTGTTCCGCCCGTTGTTTTTCCTGCTCGCTTCCCCACGGCAGACGGATTTGGAGGTTAAAAAGTGCGGTCAGTTTTTGCGCCGTTTTTTTCCATTCCTCGTCCGACCAATGTTTATCGGCTCTGGTGGTGGCATGGATAAAAACCATATAAGGCGCTTCATCAAACGAACGGGGAAAATGCCTTGCAATGCCGTAATCCCCCTGCGTTTGCGGTACGGGATAGCCCAAGCTCTGTGCGAACAACTGACGGATACGTTCCACCGCATGCTGTTGATAATCAATATAAAATTTGTGATCGTAGAACAAGGACGCAAGCGGTTCGCGGGCGCATTTACGATCATAGCCGTATTTTGTGCCTTTTGCCAAACGGGTGGCGAATAAAGCGCTTTTTATCAGCCCTTGCGCATCAATCACCGCATCATATTGATTTTGTTGTAATAAAGTGCGGTAGTTTATCCATGCGTTTTTGGTTGCGGCGCAGAACGGCTGTTTCCGCCAGCGGCGCAGGGCGATGGGAATCACTTGATTTACCGCCGAATGCCAACGGGGAATTTCAGCAAAATTCTCTTCCACCACCCAGTCGAATTGAATATCGGGCAGGGCGTTTTGCGCATCGGTCAGAGCGGGCAACGTATGCAGCACATCCCCCATAGATGAGGTTTTAACCAGACAGACTTTCATAAGGCGCGATTTTACTCTTTAGCAGATTTTCAAACTCAACACGCTGGTTTTCATCGTTAAAGGCATGATATGGAACGGCGATAAAATGCCCCGTGCCGATAAAAATGATAAGGTATTGATTAAAATTCTGGATTTTCGGAATACGTGAATAAAAATAAAGCGATTGCGTCAATGAATTTGCCGCATACAACCCGTCTTCCTGAATGCGCACGGTTAATTCCCCGTCAAACAGCGTATCAGTGACTTGTTGACGTACGAGTTTATTAATCAACATCGGGCGTAAACTAGTGGCATAATACAGAATCACATAGATGCCGATGAGCAAAATCCAACGAACCCAGACCGTATAATTGTTTTCATACCATTCGTTAAAACTGTCCTGCCAATCGCCCGTTTCCAGAAACGCTAAAATCATTAAAAGCGTATAAGGCAAAAACAGCGCCATATCGTAAAAGCCCAAACGTTTGAGCTGCTTATTGCCGGCGTAAATCTGCTTGGCGGCATATTTTTGTATGCCTGCATATTCCGCAGGCGAAATGCGATAACGGATTTCCATAATTTATTCTCCAAAGTGCGGTCGAAAACAGCGCCGTTTTTTAAAGCATGGCGTCAAGTTTTTGCAACACCATTTGCGGCGTAATATCCATCAGGCTTTGATGGTAGCCTTCCGCACTGTCCGCACCTTTGCGCACCTTAATCAAGCCGCCCTCAATTAAGCGGATAATCACCGCCTTATCCGATAACGGCGGCGTATATTGCGGACTGGTTGGGCCGTACAACGCCACCAGCGGACGTTGCAATGCCGCGGCAATGTGCATTAACCCGCTGTCGTTACTGACCACCGCCACGCAATCGCTGATTAAATCCACCGCTTGGTTCAGCTCCGTTTGTCCCGCCAAATTAATGCAATAACGCTGTAAATCTTCAGGCAATGCCAAACGGATTTGTTCGCTCACTTCGTCATCTTTGACGGAACCGAATAAACGTACGGAATAACCCCGCTCAATTAATTGTTTCGCCAGTTCCGCATAATGATAATGCGGCCAACGTTTGGCAGGACCGAACTCCGCTCCCGGGCAAAATCCGACGGCAGGACGATCTTCCGCCTGTTTAAATTGCAGTGCGAATAATTCTTTAGTCTGCGCCACCTGCTCCCCGTCAACCTGTAAATAAGGTTGCGGAATAAACAAATC
>JBHBXR010000197.1:0-3468 GCA_041795785.1 Mesocricetibacter sp. | reverse complement strand
GTGTCCCATCACAGAGATACGGCGACCTTTGTAAGTCCCCGTGTAACCGAACATATTACGTACGTTAGTCACTTGTTCGGCGTTTTCTAAGAAAGTTTCAGCGATATATTTCGCACGAAGCGGATCGCCCGGCATTAAAACGACATCGGCAAATGCACCGGCAGGTGCGTTAATATGTGGAGTCATGTTATGTTCCTCTTAGTTAGAATGGAGAGATTAATATCCCGTTACGTTTTGATTTACTTGCTCATCCTTTAAGGTTGCAAGTAAGTTTGCTAATAAACTGGAGGCACCAAAGCGGAAATGCGCTTGGTTGATCCAATCTTTTCCTAAAATTTCAGCGCTCAAAGCAAGATATTGTTGCGCTTCTTCGGTGGTTTTGACGCCGCCTGCGGCTTTAAAGCCCACTTTATCCGCAACACCTAAATCACGAATCGTTTCAAGCATAATACGAGCCGACTCAAGGGTGGCGTTGACAGGCACTTTACCTGTTGAAGTTTTGATAAAATCCGCTCCCGCTTGAATTGAAATTTCACTGGCTTGACGGATTAATTGTGCCGTTTTTAATTCGCCTGATTCAATAATGACTTTTAAAGTGACATTAGCTTGAGAACAAACCGCTTTACACTGTTTGACCAATTCGAATCCTACTTGCTCATTGCCGGCGATTAAGGCTCGGTATGGAAAAACTACATCTACTTCATCGGCGCCGTAAGCCACTGCCGCTTTGGTTTCGGCAACGGCAATGTCGATATCATCGTGACCGTGAGGGAAATTGGTTACTGTAGCAATTTTCACTTGTGCCGTACCTTGCGCTTTTAACGCTTTACGTGCAATAGGGACAAAACGTGGGTAAACACACACTGCTGCCGGCGTACCGAATTCGGTTTTACCTTGTTGGCATAACGTAATAACTTTGTCATCTGTGTCATTATCGTTTAATGTAGTTAAATCCATTAAAGATAAGGCTTGTTGTGCGATTTGTTTCAAATTCATGGTTACTCCTTATAAACGCAATCGTTTAACTTGGCTATAAACGACAACACCACAGTTTCCTGTGGTGTTGAGAATGTGTTTTTATCGATTACAATACGGCGCCGCCGATACCGATAAATAAACCTGCAATGGCCGCACTCATTAAGTTGGAGAGTGTACCCGCCGCAACGGCTTTGATTCCCATGCGCGCTACGTCACTACGACGATTCGGTGCCATACCGCCTAAACCGCCGATAAGGATAGCAATAGAACTCAAGTTTGCAAAGCCACAAAGTGCAAAGGTGATGATCGCAATCGTTTTTTCACCTAATACGACCGGCGCACTTTCCGGTTTTAAGTAGTTGGCAAAATCGGCATAAGCAACGAATTCGTTTACGACCAGTTTTTGTCCGATTAACGAACCGGCTACTTGTGCTTCGGCTCCCCAAGGTACGCCGATAATCCAAGCAAGCGGTTGGAAAACATAACCTAATAAAGATTGTAATGTAACGCCTTCGAAGCCGACTAAGCCACCAACCCAACCGATAAAGCCGTTTAACATAGCAATTAATGCAATAAACGCTAATAGCATTGCACCGACATTCATGACAAGTTGTAAACCGGAGAATGCACCGACTGCCGCCGCTTCAATAACATTGGCCGGTTTGTCATCCATATCGTCTTCACTTAAGTCATCTTTAAACGATTCTGTTTGCGGGTGTAGAATTTTGGCAAAAAGCAAACCGCCCGGTGCTGCCATAAAGGATGCTGCGATTAAGTACGGAAGCGGAACCCCCATACCGGCATAACCAATCATTACTGCGCCGGCGACGGAGGCTAAACCACCACACATAACGGCAAACAATTCAGAGTCCGTCATTGATTTGATATATGGTTTTACCAATAACGGCGCTTCGGTCTGACCGACAAAGATATTTGCCGCTGCAGACATCGATTCCGCTTTTGATGTACCTAATGCTTTTTGTAACGCGCCGCCAAGGAGCTTGATGACAATCTGCATAATACCAAGATAGTAAAGTACGGAAATTAATGCCGAGAAGAAAATAATCGGAGGAAGCACGCGCAAAGCAAAGACGAAACCGCCGCCACCGAATACTTCAAACATCTTATCACTGACTAAACCGCCAAATAAGAAACTGATACCGTCATTACCGTAGTTAATCACGGCGCTGACCCCTTTTGATGCGGCAAGCAAAGCATCGCGTCCAGCCGGGATATAGAGAATAATAGCGCCGATACCGATTTGAATTGCTAGCGCACCGAAAACGGTACGATAGTTAATTGCTTTTTTATTGTTGGATAACAAGAACGCAATTAAAAGGAGTACAACAATGCCTAACAGGCTCATAAATGTATCCATTTTTACAACCTCGAAAAAGTTTAACAGAAAATTGATTGCCAAATAAGAACACCGCAGCAACCATGAAAAAGGGTGTTTATGATACCGCCTTTTTTTGTCAAAATCTTCAAAATTTTATAGTTATATCAGTATTATGGCAGGCAAAGATAAAAAATTTGATCTACCTCTCACTTTTAAGCGGTATTTATTGATTTGTGCATTTAACAGGATTATTCTTTGGAGTAAATCTTCTTTTTTATAATAAATTGTGGAGTCGTTATGTCGAGATTAACCAAGGCACAAATTTTAGCGCAGTTACAAAACGGGCTAATCGCCTCCTGCCAGCCCGTGGATAACGGTCCGATGGATTCACCGGAAATCGTGGCGGCAATGGCAAAAGCATCAGTCATAGGGGGGGCGGCAGGATTACGTATTGAAGGCATTGATAATCTAAAAGCGGTACGGGCTGTTGTTGATGTCCCTATCGTTGGTATCGTTAAGCGGGATCTGCCTGACAGCCCGGTACGCATTACGCCGTATTTACAAGATATCGATGATCTCTATCATGCCGGCGCGGATATTATTGCTTTCGATGGTACGGATCGCATTCGCCCGACGACGATTGAAGCCTGTGCAAAACGCATTCAAGAGCTCGGCGCCATGTCGATGGCCGACTGTTCAAACTATAAAGAAGGTATGTATTGCCAAGCGCTGGGAGTTGATCTGATCGGCAGCACCATGTCAGGCTATACCGGCGGTGAAACGCCTGATGAACCTGATGTACAACTTGTACGTGATTTGGTCGCAAGTGGTTGTCGTGTCATGGCGGAAGGACGGTACAATACGCCGGAGCTGGCGGCTGCGGCAATTGAAAACGGTGCATATGCCGTTACGGTCGGTTCGGCATTGACCCGCTTGGAGCATATAGTCAGCTGGTTTGTCAGCGCGATCGATAATTGCAAAAAAGGAGCTTAAAATGACCGCTTGTTTAGCGATTGATGTCGGTGGAACGAAAATTGCGGCTGCGCTGGTCACATTAAAAGATAAAGATGCCCTGGTGGAACAACGTATTCAAATTCACACACCGCAAAACCCGAGTGCAGAGGCTTTGGATAATGCGTTAGCAGAAGTCC
>JBHBXR010000196.1:0-3717 GCA_041795785.1 Mesocricetibacter sp. | reverse complement strand
GCGTCATATTTCTTAATATCGGTAATATCTTCAATAATATTGCCGTGTTTGTCTTTGCGGTAAGTGCGCATTCCCGACTTGCCCACCAGCATTGAGTTAAAACTTTTTTCAATGCCTTCGATTCCTTCGCTGTCAATATTGGTAAAACCGACCAAATGCGCGGCTTCTTCCGCACGCGGATAGAAACGGCGCGCCTCGGTTTTCAATACTATTCCCGGCAGTTTTAACTGTTTAACGTATTCGGCCACACTCGGTTGAACCTGACGGGCAAGATATTCAAAACGGGACTTCGGATTTTTTTCCAAACGTTTTACCAATTCTTTATACGAAATGCCCAACGCCTCAGCCAACGCCGTCCAGCGCTCTTGACCCGCCAACCCTTTTTCGGCAAAAATCAGTTTCGGATCCGCTACAATCGAGTGCATCGGCACACTAACCGATAAATACTGTCCGTTACGATCCAAAATAGCGCCGCGTACGGACTGAATTTCCTGCGTACGCAACGAACGCTTGTCCGCTTCATCGGTTAAGGTTTCCACATTAACGATTTGCACATAAGCCGCGCGCGCCACTAAGGCAAACAAACCTAAGGTGACGCAACAAAACGTCCACCAATAACGCCCTTTTAAATAACTATTTGTAAATACCTGTTTGGGTTTATTCGGTTTGGTTGCGTTCGCTGCGACTGTTTTATTGATTCTTTTCGGTTTAACGGATTTCTTTGTTGTATTAAATTTAACCATACTATCCCACCTTATTCCAAAATGACCACTTCCTGATCACCCTCAACACGCTTCATCCCTAATTGCTGCGTGGCTATATTTTCAATTCGGGTGTTATCACTTTGTGTGGTTTCTTCCAATTTCAAATTTAAATATTCGTTTTCAAGCGCTTGTTTGGCGAAGACCAACTCCCCTTTTTCAGAAATTAACATACGGGTCTGATGGGTAATCCAAACGGTTCCGACGGCGGTTATCACAATCATCAGCAATAAAAAAACCGCCAGTTTATTAGAAGCAAACAAATCTTCCAACACAATATTGTTGAGCGGATATCGTTCACTGTTCGTCAACATCATTAAATCCTCTCCGCAATACGCAACACCGCACTTCTTGAACGCGGGTTGAACGCGATTTCTTCATCGCTCGGTTGAATGGCTTTACCGATGGTTTTCAACGTCTGACGGCGTTCGATCTGATCTTCGCGTAACGGCAATCCTTTCGGAATATCCTCGCCCTTACTTTGTTTACGCATAAAATGCTTAACCATTCTGTCTTCTAAAGAATGGAAACTGATCACCGACAAACGCCCTTTTGGCGCCAACACGGTTAATGCCGATTGCAACAGGCTTTCCAATTCTTCCAGTTCCGAATTGATATAAATGCGGATTGCCTGAAAACTACGGGTTGCCGGATGTTTATGCTTATCTTTAAAAGGCACCGACTGCGCAATTAACTCCGCAAGCTGTAAAGTGCGGTTTAAAATTTCGGAGTTTTTTTCCACCGCACTTTTGTTGTAATTGACGATAGCCTGTGCAATGCGTTTGGCAAAACGTTCCTCACCGAAGGTTTTCAACACCCAAGCCAAATCCTGCTCGGAAACCTGTTGCAACCATTGGGCGGCGGATAATCCCTTAGTCGTGTCCATCCGCATATCCAACGGGCCGTCTTTCATAAAACTGAAACCGCGCTCGGCATCGTCCAACTGCGGCGAAGAAACCCCCAAATCAAGCAAAATACCGTCAATTTTACCGGTTAAACCCAATTTTTCGCATATTTCAGCAATAGCCGAAAAACTGTTATGTTCAATATGAAAACGAGGATCTTGAATTTTTTGCGCTTCCGCAATAGCTCGGGGATCGCGATCAATAGCGATTAAGCGTCCGTTTGCGGATAATTTGGAAAGGATTAAACGGGAATGTCCGCCGCGACCAAAGGTCGCATCAATATAAATACCGTCTTCCTTCAATGCCAAACCGTCCACCGCTTCGTGTAACAAAACGGTGATATGATCCGGTGCTGAAAAGGTATTCTGCTTATTCATAAAATTAAATAAATCAAAAAGACAAAAAATAACATCATAAAAAAGATAATGCGGTGTCGGTCGACACCGATTACCCGCTAGTGCTGCTGTTCTTTAAAATTTTATAATGACAGCATTTTTAATTCTTCTGACAATGCGAATTCACCACTCGCACCTAGTGCCATATCTTGTTCGATTTGAGCCTGCCATTCGGCTTCGGACCAAATTTCAAATTTGTTTAACTGACCCACCAACATAATATTTTTTTCTAATTTAGCGTGTTGGCGTAGCGGATTACTTAATAAAATCCGTCCCGCATTATCAATTTCACATTCCGTGGCATAACCCAACATCACGCGCTGAAGGCTGCGCTGTTTGGGATCAAAATTAGACAAGCTGAGCAATTTTTGTTCAACTATTTCCCACTCTTTTAAGGGATAAAGTAATAAACAGGGTTGACGAATATCAACGGTGCAAACCATTTGCCCTTGATTTTGCTCCAATATTTCAGGGCGATAACGGGTCGGAATAGCAATTCTTCCTTTGCTATCCAAATTTACCGTCTGCGCACCACGAAACATCAAATAACCCTTTCAACCTGTTTTTTTTACTGTCTGACTTTATGGAAGACTTTGGGAAAACAAACCAATTTTCACCACAAAACTCCACTTTTTTCCACTTTTTGTAGTTTATTATGACTTCGACGAAGTTGCAAGTGGTTTAACCAGTAAAATTGTAAAGAGCGGAATTGTTATCCGAAAAAAATAAAAAACCGCTTACAGTTTCCCGTAAGCGGTTGATAAATAACGTTTAAATTAATTATGCCGTTTCGATTTCTTCTTTCGAGAATGGTTTGACGAAAATAAAGAACAGCGCTGTTACAGCCAATGTCACACCAAAGCCTAACCAAACGGACAGATCATAATTTACACCTAATCCGATCGGCGCATGAATAATAAATGTCGCACAAACCAATGTCATAAACATTGCCGGAATAGTGGAAATCCAGTAGAATTTATGATTACGCAGCAAGTAGGCTGACGCAGTCCATAACATAACCATTGCCGTAGTTTGGTTCGCCCAACCGAAATAACGCCATAAAATTTGGAAGTCAACTTTCGAGACGATGAAACCGACCACGAATAACGGAACTGCAATCATTAAACGTTTGCTAATGTTACGTTGATCGAATTTAAAGAAATCCGCGATTAACAAACGTGCCGCACGGAACGCCGTATCACCGGAAGTGATTGGTAATACAACCACACCCAATACCGCTAAGATACCGCCGAAGAAACCTAACATACCTAAAGCCGAATCATATACCACTTTCGCCGGCGTACCCGCTTTAATCGCTTCGGACAGAGAGGCTTGGTCATCATAGAAACTTAAACCGACCATACACCAAATCAAGGCAATCACACCTTCCGCAATCATCGCACCGTAGAAAATGAAACGTGATTCTTTTTCATTTTCAGTACAACGCGCCATCAACGGAGATTGGGTTGCATGGAAACCTGAAATCGCACCGCAAGCAATGGTAATAAACAGAATAGGCCAAATAGGCGCGCCTGTCGGATGCATATTTTTAAAGAAATCCATTAAACCCATATCAGTGCCTACTGTTTGGAAGAACGGAATACCTTGATAGACAAGACCGAATAACATTCCGCAAGTCATAAACATTAACAATGC
>JBHBXR010000195.1:0-26132 GCA_041795785.1 Mesocricetibacter sp. | reverse complement strand
TGTGATAGATATAGAGAACCGGATGGATGTAGGAAACCGGATAGATAAGAGACCGTGAGTTGAGAGACTTGCGGTTTTTTTGTTTTTTAGGGATGGGAAATCCGAAGGGAAAGTGTGGTCATTTTTTTCATTGTTTTAACAGACAAAAAAATCTATAATCCACTGTAAAAATAAACAGATGAAATGATGATAAATTAATGGATATTTCAGAATTACTCGACGGACTTAATGATAAACAACGGGAAGCGGTAGCGGCGCCTTTGGGCAACTATCTCGTACTGGCGGGAGCGGGGAGCGGTAAAACCCGAGTGCTGACGCAGCGCATTGCTTGGTTAATTACGGTGGAAGGCGTATCCGAAGGCAATATTATGGCGGTTACGTTCACCAATAAAGCGGCGGCGGAAATGCGCCAGCGTATTGAAACCACTCTAGCGCAACATTCTTCTCAGCGCTTATTCGGAATGTGGGTCGGCACCTTTCACAGCATCGCTCATCGTTTATTGCGCGCACACTATAATGATGTCAGTTTGCCGCAGGACTTTCAAATTCTAGACAGCGAAGATCAGTTGCGTCTGATGAAACGTTTGCTCAAACTGCATAACTACGATGAAAAAATGTATCCTGCCAAGCAAGCTTGTTGGTATATCAATAATAAAAAAGACGACGGTTTGCGTCCGCATCAAATTGACGATATGAATGATCGTCAGGAAAAGGAATGGATTCAGATCTATCGTATTTATCAGGATACTTGTGATCGAGCGGGATTAGTAGATTTTGCCGAGATTCTGTTGCGCGCGTATGAACTGTTTCTGAAAAAACCGCTGATTTTGCAGCGTTATCAGCAGCGTTTCCGACATATCCTAGTGGACGAGTTTCAGGATACCAATAAAATTCAATATGCTTGGATTAAACTGTTGGCAGGTGAAACGGGCAATGTGATGATTGTCGGCGATGATGATCAATCCATTTACGGTTGGCGCGGTGCGCAAATTGAAAATATTCAGCGTTTTCTTGATGATTTTACCAATGCACAAACCATTCGTTTGGAACAAAACTATCGTTCCACTGCAAATATTCTGCAAACGGCAAATCAATTAATCGCCAATAACCATAACCGTCTCGGCAAAGATTTATGGACGGAAGGGGAAAAAGGCGAGCCGGTCGGCATTTACGCTGCGTTTAATGAATTGGATGAAGCCTTATTCGTTTCTTCACAAATTAAAATCTGGCTGGAGGACGGCGGTAAATTGGAGGATTGTGCCATTCTATACCGCAGCAACAGTCAATCCCGTGTATTGGAAGAAGCCTTAATTCGTGCGCAGATTCCTTATCGTATTTACGGGGGGATGCGCTTCTTCGAGCGGCAGGAAATTAAAGATGCGCTGGCGTATTTGCGTTTAATCGCCAATCGTCATGACGACGCCGCTTTTGAGCGCGTAATCAATACACCGACGCGCGGCATCGGTGATCGCACCTTAGATATTTTACGTAATATCACCCGCGAACGACAAATTACGTTATGGCAGGCGGTTCAACTGGCTATCAGTGAAAATAAACTAGCGGGCAGGGCGGCAACCTCTTTGTTGCGCTTTACCGAGCTGATTAATTCTTTGCAACATGATACCTCGGAAATGCCGTTATTCGCACAGACGGATTTTGTCATTAAGCATTCCGGCTTGTATGAAATGTATAAACAAGAAAAAGGGGAAAAAGGCGAAGTACGCATTGAAAACTTGGAGGAGTTAGTGTCCGCCGCCCGTGAGTTTATTAAACCCGATGATGCGGAGGAAATGTCCGAACTCACGGCGTTTTTAACGCATGCGTCACTGGAGGCCGGTGAAGAACAGGCTTCACCGCACCAATCCAGCGTGCAAATGATGACGCTACACTCCGCTAAAGGGCTGGAATTTCCGCGAGTATTTATGGTCGGCGTGGAAGAAGGGATTTTTCCGAGTTTTATGTCGTTGGAAGAGCCGGGCAGACTGGAAGAAGAACGTCGTTTAGCTTATGTGGGGATTACTCGCGCCAAACAAAAACTGACCATTTGTTATGCGGAAAGCCGTCGTTTATACGGCAAAGAAGAGCGTCATATTCCGTCTCGTTTTATTAGCGAACTGCCGGAAGAATGTATTCAGGCAATCCGTCTGCGCGGTACGGTAACCCGCGCGTATAATCAATCCGCAGTTGGTTCCGTTGCGCCGGTTATCACTCAAGAGAGCAGTTGGAAGACCGGGCAAAAAGTGAAACATGAGAAATTCGGACAAGGCACGGTGATTAATGTAGAAGGCTCGGATAACAACACCCGTCTGCAAATTGCTTTCCAGGGGCAGGGCATTAAATGGCTGATTGCACATTTGGCGAAATTGGAGAAAGTATAAGGATGCTTAAAGGCGTTATTTTTTCCGTTTCCGCCTCTCTGTTGTTCGGCTGCGTTTATTATTTGGCGGTTTTGTTACAGCCCATTTCCGGCGAAGGATTGTTAGGACTGCGCACGCTTTTCACGATTCCCTTTTTAATTTTCGTGCTGTTTTTTCTGAAACAGCAGAAAGCATTTGTCGATTTTCTAAAACAACTGAAAAACCAACCGCACTTAATTCTCGTAGTGCTGGCGACCAGTTTCAATATGGGCGTGCAAATGTGGTTGTTTTTATGGGCGCCGAATAACGGTAAAGCCATTGAGGTGTCGATCGGTTATCTGTTAATGCCTTTGATTATGGTGTTAATCGGACGTTTTTTATATCGGGAACGCCTCTCTGTCATCAAAATTTGTGCCATTTTATTCGCTACGGTCGGCGTGGCGAGCAAAATGATACTGACCGGCGTGTTTTCGTGGGAAAGTGCGTTGGTATGCCTTGGTTATCCCGTGTATTTCTCTTTGCGTAAATCGTTTAAAATTCTGCATTTATCCAGTTTTGTGTTGGAAATGCTGTTGCTTATTCCGATTTCCGTTTATTTCGCGCTGCAAGTGGATATGAATTTCGTCTTACGACACAACCCGAACGCCTATGTTTGGTTGCTTGTACTTGGCGTGGTCAGCGGTGTGGCGTTTAGCCTGTATATTTTATGCAGTCAGCTTATTCCGATTAATTTATTGGGCTTACTCGGTTATCTTGAGCCTTTTTTAATGCTGGTCGTTTCTTTTATGATCGGCGAAGTGTTGGAAGAAAATTCTTACATATTGATGGGATGTCTTACCATCGCCATTTTATTGTTAGTATTGGACGGCGTTGTCGTTATGCGTGCGAAAAAACGCCAAAGCTATTGATTATTGCCGTCGGAACACATACACTTAAACCGTTCTCAACGGGGTGCTTTTTGATACCGATAAAAGCTGAGAGAAACCCGTAGAACCTGAACTGATTAATATCTGCGTAGGGATTTGAGAAAACGTCAAAAAATTTGACCGCACTTGAATTCCTTTAATTTCAATTAAAGGATTTTTTATGTCTAAATCGAAAACTCTGTTATTTCTGACCGCACTTTCCGCTTCCACCGTTACTCTTGCCAATCCGACGCCGCTTAATGTTTATGCGGAAGAGTTTTTTTCCGCCGAATGGGGGCCGGGGGCGGAAGTTAAAGCCCTGTTTGAAAAAGCGCATCCGCAATGTCAAATCAACTATGTGCCTTTTGACAGTCGCACCACAATGCTGAACCGCCTTCGTTTGGAGGGGACCAAAACCAAAGCGGACGTAGTGGTGGGATTGGATAATCATCAGCTGGAAGCAGCGGAGAAAAGCGGTTTATTTGCTAAAAATCAGGTAAATCTGACCGCACTTTCATTGCCCGTCGAATGGAAAAACCAAACTTTTTTGCCTTATGATTTCGGGCAATACGCGTTTGTTTACGATAAAACCAAATTGCAAAATCCGCCGCGCAGTTTAAAAGAACTGATCGAACGTCAGGATTTGAAAGTGATTTATCAGGATCCGCGTACTAGTAGCGTCGGTCGCGGGTTGATCGTATGGGTGAACTCGGTTTATCCGCAGGAGCAGGTCGCGCAGGCTTGGCAGCAACTTGCCAAGCATACGGTGACGGTCGGCAAAGGCTGGACGGAAAGTTACGGCGCATTTCTGAAAGGTGAAGCGGATTTAGTGTTCAGCCACAACACATCGCCGATCTATCATCTGTTGAACGAACAAAAAGAACAATATGCCGCCGCGGAATTTAGCGAAGGCGTCCTGTTGCAAATTGAAACGGCGGCGAAAATCGGCGGAAGGAATAATGTCTGTGCCGATCAGTTTCTGCAATTTTTAATCAGCACTGAAGCGCAACAAGTTATCGTACCGAAAAACGTGATGTTATCGGTTGTTTCGGCTCAAATCGAACCGCACTTTGATGCGCTGAAAGCCAAACAGCTGAAGACTAAAACCATTGATACGTCTGAGCTGAGCGGTGAACGGCTCAAACAATGGATCGATGTTTGGCAAACCACATTAAGCAAATAATGTTCAAATTGTTTACAACACCGCAATTCCGCCCACGGCATTATGCGGGTGGCGTTGCGGTGATTTTATTGCTGATAACCCTTTATTTTGCCGCGTTACGGGCGGTTTTCTCCGCCGGTGAAAGCTATTCGTGGCAGCAGTTGTGGCAAGACGGTTATTTACGTCATCTGATTTGGTTTAGCTTTTGGCAGGCAGCCCTATCGGCATTTTTATCCGTGCTTCTCGGAGTCATATTCGCCCGCGCGTTGTTTTATCAGTCTTTTTACGGCAAGGCCTTGTTGCTGAAAATTTTTTCCCTCACCTTTGTATTGCCCGTACTGGTTGCGGTTTTCGGTTTAATCGGTATTTACGGTTCTTCCGGTTGGTTGGCGAAATTAAGCGCTTGGTTTAATTTGGATTGGCACCCCAATATTTACGGTTTAAGCGGTATTTTGATCGCCCATTTGTTTTTTAATATTCCCCTTGCCGCCCGCTTTTTTCTGCAAAGTCTGCAAGCGATCCCTCCGCAGCAACATCAACTCGCCGCTCAGTTGAATATTCGCGGTTGGCAGTTTATCCGTTTGATTGAGCTGTCTTATTTGCGTCAGCAAATATTATCCGTATTCGCACTGATCTTTATGCTCTGTTTTACCAGTTTTACCATTGTGCTGACACTGGGCGGTGGGCCGAAATATACCACATTGGAAGTGGCGATTTATCAAGCGGTTATCTTTGATTTCGATTTATCCAAAGCGGCGTTGTTTGCGTTATTACAGTTTGTTTTATGCTTTGTTTTATTTGCTCTCAGTCATTTGTTCGGCAAACCCGCCGAAACGCCGGTTCACAGTCGCCGGATTTGGCTGGCGGAACAAAAAAGTGCGGTCAGAATTTGGCAAGTTTTCGTTATCATTGTATTCAGCTTGTTTATTTTATTGCCGTTGATAAATATTGTAGTTTCCGCATTATTATCCGATGCGTTGTTCAGTCTGTGGCAAAGTCCGCAACTATGGCGGGCGATGGCTTATTCCTTCAGCATTGCACCGTTATCCGCTCTATTGTCGCTGTTGATGTCGACGGCGGTTTTATTACTGACAAGACGTTTGCATTGGTTATATCATCTCCATTTGGCTTCCGCTTTGATTAATTTGAGCATGATTATTCTGGCCGTGCCCACCTTGATTTTGGCGATAGGGCTGTTTTTATTATTGCAACAAACGGATTTTCACCGCGTTCATTTGTTTATTATCGTGCTGTGTTGTAACGCGTTGGCGGCGATGCCTTTTGTGTTACGGATTTTGGCTTACCCGATGAATAACAATATGATTTATTATGAAAAACTCTGTCAGTCGCTAGGCATTTCAGGTTGGCGACGTTTTCGTTTCATCGAATGGCATCAGTTGGCGCAACCGTTAAAGTATGCTTTTGCATTGGCTTGCGCGTTGTCATTGGGGGATTTCACGGCGATTGCGTTGTTCGGCAATCAGCAGTTTACTTCGCTACCGCATTTGCTTTATCAACAACTGGGCAGTTATCGCGGTGAACAGGCTGCGGTAACCGCATTGATTTTGTTATCGGTTTGTTTAATGTTGTTTTGGTTGGCGGAACGAAATAAAAGGATGCAAGATGATCAGATTGAATAAAGTGACGTTTAATTATCAAGCAATGCCGATGTATTTTGATTTGCGCATTAATCGCGGCGAAAAAGTCGCCGTTATCGGTGCCAGTGGTGCGGGGAAAAGTACGTTGCTGAATTTAATCGCCGGGTTTGAATATGCCGACAGCGGAGAAATTTGGCTGAACGGCGAAAATCACAGTAAAAGTCCACCGCACTTACGTCCGGTTTCGATGCTTTTTCAGGAAAACAATCTATTTATGCACCTGACCGTACAACAAAATATTGCGTTGGGGCTGAAAGCGAATTTAAAATTAGACCCTCAACAATGCCGACAGGTAGAGCAGGCGGCAAGTGCGGTCGGTTTACGGGAATTTTTAACCCGCTTGCCGACGCAACTTTCCGGCGGGCAGAAGCAGCGGGTGGCGTTGGCGCGTTGCTTGTTGCGCGATAAACCGATTTTATTGTTAGACGAACCTTTCTCCGCGTTGGATCCGCCGTTGCGTGCGGAAATGTTGCAACTGTTGCAGAAACTCGGTACCGAGAAAACATTAACCGTTTTAATCGTCACCCATCAACCCGATGAATTGCGGGGATATATTGATCGTATTTTAACGGTGGAACAAGGCAGGATTGTGCCGAACGCATAAATGCAAAACGCGCTGAAAATCGACCGCACTTTTATTTATTTTGATACAGGAATTCGGCATAAGCCGTTAAAAAGGAAATTTACTATGACGACAGCAGTACCCTTACAGATTCGTTCGCTGACCCCGCATCCGAGCGTGGAATATTGGTCGGTGTGCAAGGTGGAGGCGCTTTTTGAAACCCCGTTTTTGGAATTGGTGTATAAAGCGGCGCAAGTTCACCGTGAACATTTCAACCCGCAGGCGATTCAGCTTTCCACGTTAATGTCGATTAAAACCGGCGGTTGTCCGGAGGATTGCCATTATTGTCCGCAATCGTCACGTTATCAAACCGGTGTGCAGAATCAGAAGTTATTGGAAATCGATGAAATTGTCGAAAAAGCAAAAATCGCTAAAGCGCGCGGTGCCAGTCGTTTTTGTATGGGAGCCGCTTGGCGCGGACCGAAACCGAAAGACATCGAGAAAGTCACGGCAATTATTAAAGCGGTGAAAGAATTAGGGTTGGAAACTTGCGGGACTTTCGGCTTGTTGCAGGACGGGATGGCGGAAGATCTGAAAGAGGCGGGATTGGATTATTACAATCATAATTTGGATACTGCTCCCGAACATTATCATCATATTATCGGTACGCGTCAGTTTGATGATCGTTTAAATACGTTGGGTAAAGTGCGTAAAGCGGGTTTAAAAGTTTGTTGCGGCGGAATTATCGGAATGAATGAAAACCGTAAGGAACGGGCAGGTTTGATTGCCAGCTTGGCAAATTTGGATCCGCAACCCGAGTCGGTACCGATTAATCAGTTGGTGAAAGTGGAAGGCACGCCGTTGGCTGATGCGATGGAATTGGACTGGACGGAATTTGTGCGCACGATTGCGGTGGCTCGTATTACGATGCCGCGTAGTTATGTGCGATTATCCGCAGGACGGCAGGGAATGTCGGAAGAAATGCAGGCTATGTGCTTTATGGCAGGCGCCAATTCGATTTTCTACGGCGATAAGTTATTGGTTACGGGTAATCCGGAGGAGGACGGTGATCAGCTGCTAATGGCAAAATTGGATTTAGAGCCTGAAAACGAGCAAAACCGCTATGTTCCTGCGGATAACTAAATTGGAGTCGGTATGAAAAAAACATATTCATTATCAACGGCATTGGTTCATTCCGGACGCAATAAAAGAGTTACGCAAGGCAGTGTCAACCCGGTGATACAACGGGCATCCTCTTTGGTTTTTGATAGCGTGGCGGATAAAAAACAAGCGACAATCAATCGTGCCAAAGGCGCGTTATTCTACGGTCGTCGCGGTACACTCACACATTTTGCGCTGCAGGATTTAATGTGCGAAATGGAAGGCGGTGTCGGTTGTTATTTGTATCCTTGCGGTGCGGCGGCGGTTTCCAACAGCATTTTGGCTTTTGTGCAGAGCGGTGATCATATTTTAATGACGGGCGCCGCTTATGAGCCGACTCAGGATTTTTGCAACCATATTTTAAAACGAATGGGTGTGGAAACGACTTTCTACGATCCGATGTCAGGCGAACGTATTGCCGAACTGGTGCAGGAAAACAGCAAAATATTATTTTTGGAAAGCCCGAGCTCGCTCACCATGGAAGTACCGGATATTCCCGCTATAGTTAAAGCTGTACGCAAGGTAAAACCGGACATCGTGATCATGATTGATAATACTTGGGGGGCTGGCGTTTTATTTAAAGCGCTACAACAGGATATCGATATTTCCATTCAGGCGGGAACCAAATATTTGGTCGGACATTCCGACGTGATGATCGGCACTGCGGTAGCAAACGCCCGTTGTTGGGATCAGCTGCGGGAAAATTCTTATTTGATGGGGCAAATGGTTGATGCGGACAGCGCTTATACGACAGCCCGTGGCATTCGTACGTTAGCGGTACGCTTAAAACAACATGAAGAAAGCAGCATTAAAGTCGCGCAATGGCTTGCGCAACAACCGCAAGTGAAAGCGGTCTATCATCCTGCATTGCCGAGTTGTCCGGGGCACGAATTTTTCAAACGTGATTTCAGCGGTTCGAGCGGTTTGTTTTCTTTCGAGTTAAAACAAAAGCTGACAAAAGAGCAATTGGCTGATTTTATGGATCATTTTGAATTGTTTACGATGGCATATTCTTGGGGCGGATTTGAATCGCTGATTTTATCCAATCAACCGGAAGAAATTGCCGCCATTCGTCCGAATATCGAACGTAAATTAAGCGGCACATTAATCCGAGTGCATATCGGTTTTGAGAGCGTTGATGAATTAATTGCCGATTTGAAAGCAGGTTTTGAACGGCTGAACTAGGAGAATTTAAGGCTGTAAGGTGGTCGGACTTTGTATGAAATTTATGCTTTTTTTACGCTTTTTGTGACCTAGTTCAAATTTTTGTGCGATTGACCTTGATTAATAGGATAGAATGTTGATACTAGCGGGTAGATTTATTTTATAAAATAAATATAAACTGCCTGCATAGCAAATACGTTTTTGCAAGCTAAAAACTTTAATATTTAACTTTACTTTAGAGGACACAACTATGTATTCAAAAGACGTTGAAATCACAGCAGCAAATGGTTTACACACACGCCCGGCAGCGCAATTTGTAAAAGAGGCAAAAGCATTTGCATCTGAAGTAACGGTCACTTCCGGCGGTAAAAGTGCCAGCGCGAAAAGTTTGTTTAAATTACAAACATTAGGATTGACGCAAGGAACAGTGATTACCATTTCTGCCGAAGGTGAAGACGAACAACAAGCTGTTGAACACTTAGTTGCGTTAATTCCAACGTTAGAATAATTTCCGGATAGCCATAAAATCAGTTTTTATTACTACAGATAAAAATGGGGTTTTGTGGCTATTTTTTGTATCGATATTAGTTAATTAATTTATTTCGGAAGGTTACATATGATTTCAGGAATCCCCGCCTCACCAGGTATCGTTTTCGGTAACGCATTGGTTCTCAAAGAAGAAAAAATCATTCTTGATCCACAAAAAATTACGGAAGACCAAGTAGAAGCTGAAGTCGCCCGTTTTTATAACGGACGTGCGGCAGCAGTAGAACAGTTGACGGCCATTAAAGATCGCGCATTTAAATCATTGGGTGAAGAAAAGGCGGCAATCTTTGAAGGGCACTTGATGATTCTGGAAGATGAAGAACTGGAAGAAGAAATAATTGATTATTTACGTTCGCATAAAGTGAATGCGGGTGTTGCTGCCAGCAAAATTATCGATCAGCAAGTAGAAATGTTGTCTGAAATTGATGACGAATACCTGAAAGAACGTGCCGGTGATATTCGCGATATCGGCAATCGCTTAATTAAAAATATTCTAGGCATGAAAATTGTTGATTTGGGAGAAATTAATGAGGAAGCGATTTTAGTTGCTTATGATTTGACACCGTCCGAAACGGCTCAATTAAACCTTGATAAAGTATTAGGCTTTATTACCGATATCGGCGGCAGAACTTCACATACTTCAATTATGGCGCGTTCCTTGGAATTGCCTGCGATTGTCGGCACAAACAATGTTACCGAAGTGGTGAAAACAGGTGATTATTTGATTTTGGACGCGGTGAATAACGCGGTGTATGTAAACCCGACGCAAGAAGAAATCTCCCGTTTGAAAAAATTGGAAGCGCAGTTGGCGGAAGAAAAAGCCGAGCTTGCCAAATTAAAAGACTTACCGGCATTAACCTTGGACGGACACCGCGTGGATGTGGTGGCGAATATCGGTACTATTCGTGATTGCGAAGGCGCGGATCGTAACGGTGCGGAAGGCGTCGGTTTATACCGTACCGAATTCTTGTTTATGGATCGTGATCAATTACCGACCGAAGAAGAGCAATTCATCGCTTACAAAGAAGTGGTTGAGGCAATGAACGGTCGTATTGTTGTATTACGTACCATGGACATTGGCGGCGACAAAGAACTTCCGTATTTAAATTTACCGAAAGAAATGAATCCGTTCTTAGGATGGCGTGCAATCCGTATTGCATTGGATCGTCGTGAAATTTTACATGCGCAGTTAAGAGCGGTGTTACGCGCTTCGGCGTTCGGTAAACTGGCGGTAATGTTCCCGATGATCGTTTCTGTAGAAGAAATTCGCGAGTTGAAATCCGTCATGAACAAATTGAAACAGGAGCTGCGCAACGAAGGCAAAGCGTTTGATGAAAATATCCAAATCGGTGTGATGGTGGAAACCCCTTCCGCGGCGGTGAATGCGAAATTCTTGGCAAAAGAAGTGGACTTCTTCAGTATCGGTACTAACGACTTAACGCAATATACGTTAGCAGTGGACCGTGGTAACGAATTGATTTCTCATCTCTATAATCCGATGTCGCCGTCCGTATTGAATTTGATCAAACAAGTGATTGACGCTTCTCATGGGGAAGGAAAATGGACGGGAATGTGCGGCGAATTGGCAGGTGATGAAAAAGCAACGATTTTATTGTTGGGTATGGGATTGGATGAGTTCAGTATGAGTGCGATTTCCGTACCGCGTATTAAAAAGTTGATCCGCAACGTTAATTATCAAGATGCAAAAGCATTGGCTGATAAAGCGTTACAGCAGCCGACAGCAGCAGAAATTGAAAAATTAGTTGCTGATTTTTTAGTGGAAAAAGCATTAAATTAGATACAAATTGATATTTTTGCGTTAGAATACGCGGAAATATCAATATAGGGAGATGAAAAATGGGTTTATTTGATAAATTATTTGGTTCAAAAGACACTAAAACCGTTGATGTGGAGATTTATGCTCCGCTTTCCGGTGAAATTGTGAATATTGAAGATGTACCAGATGTGGTTTTTTCAGAGAAAATCGTAGGTGACGGTATTGCGATTCGTCCGAATGGCAATAAAATTGTTGCACCGGTAGACGGTGTGATTGGCAAAATTTTTGAAACCAATCATGCGTTTTCAATGGAATCTAAAGAAGGTGTTGAACTATTCGTTCACTTCGGTATTGATACCGTTGAATTAAAAGGTGAAGGTTTCACGCGTGTTGCACAAGAAGGTCAATCGGTTAAACGCGGCGATACTATCATCGAGTTTGATTTGGCGCTATTGGAACAAAAAGCGAAATCCGTATTAACACCGGTTGTAATTTCTAATATGGATGAGATCACTAACATTGATAAAAAAGCCGGTGAAGTAGTTGCCGGCGAATCAGTAGTGCTGGTGTTGAAAAAATAACAAACCGATTTGGAAAAGCTCGCATTTGGCGGGCTTTTTTATTTCCTTAATTAAAATTTTGTTATTCATTTCTGTTTGAAAAGTGACCGCACTTTTCGGGAAAAATGTCGAATATCATGAAAGTGCGGTCGGATTTTTCCGAGTTTTATAAGTAAGCCGTCAAAGATAGACAAAAAATCTACTTTTTGTTATTTTATCGACAAAAACTACTATCTTTGTTTCAAAAAATCTAATAATATTTATCAAATTTGTTAAAAATTTGTGAAGTTGATTTCATTTCATAATCAGTCAAATTTTAAAAGAATTTAGTTATCAATCCGTGATTTGATTTTGCGTCAGGCGAAATTAAATCGTATCAATTAACTTACTAAATAAGGAAAAGACTATGTCAAGAATGGTTAATGACGTAGATCCAATCGAAACCAATGATTGGCTATTGGCGATCGATTCTGTCATTCGTGAAGAGGGCGTGGAAAGAGCTCAGTTTATTATTGAGGAATTAATGCAACACGCACGCGCAAATGCCGTTTCTTTACCGACCGGGACAACAACTGATTACATTAATACTATCCCGACATCGGAGGAGCCCAATTACCCGGGTAACCTGGATTTAGAACGTCGTATTCGCGGTGCGATTCGTTGGAATGCAATTATGATGGTGTTGCGCGCTTCTAAGAAAGACTTGGAGCTGGGCGGTCATATGTCATCCTTCCAATCTTCCGCAACGATTTACGAAGTTTGTTTTAACCATTTCTTTAAAGCGCGTACCGAGAAAAACGGCGGCGACTTAGTTTTCTTCCAAGGTCACATTTCACCGGGAATTTATGCCCGAGCTTTCGTTGAAGGACGTTTAACCGAAGAGCAATTGGATAATTTCCGTCAGGAAGTTCACGGCAAAGGTTTGTCTTCTTATCCGCATCCGAAATTAATGCCTGAATTTTGGCAATTCCCGACCGTTTCAATGGGGTTAGGGCCAATCAATGCGATTTATCAAGCGCGTTTCTTGAAATATTTACATAATCGCGGCTTAAAAGATACTTCCGATCAAACCGTTTATGCTTTCTTAGGTGACGGCGAAATGGACGAAGTAGAATCACGCGGCGCAATTTCTTTTGCCGCCCGTGAGCATTTGGATAACTTGGTATTTGTCATTAACTGTAATTTACAACGTTTGGACGGTCCGGTAACAGGTAACGGCAAAATTATTCAAGAGTTGGAAGGTTTATTTACCGGTGCCGGTTGGGAAGTAATTAAAGTAATTTGGGGACGTCGTTGGGATCGTCTGTTGCAACGCGATACTTCCGGCAAATTATTACAATTAATGATGGAAGTGGTCGACGGCGATTATCAAACGTTCAAATCCAAAGACGGCGCTTATGTGCGTAAACATTTCTTCGGACGTTATCCTGAAACCGAAGCCTTGGTGGCGGATATGACCGACGATGAAATTTGGGCGTTGAACCGTGGCGGTCACGATCCGATTAAAGTGTTTGCCGCATTCAATAAAGCGAAACAAGTGAAAGGCAAACCTGTCGTTATGTTGGTGAAAACCATTAAAGGTTACGGCATGGGTGATGCGGCGGAAGGTAAAAATATCGCTCACCAAGTGAAGAAAATGGATATGTCCGGCGTTAAACACGTTCGTGACCGTTTCAACATTGACGTTTCCGATGCGGATATCGAAAAACTGCCGTATATTAAATTTGAAGAAGGTTCGGAAGAATATAAATATCTGCACGAACATCGTCAAAAATTAAACGGTTATGTGCCGACCCGTTTACCGCGCTTCACACAGCAATTAGACGTGCCGGCTTTAGAAGAATTTGCGCAATTATTTGAAGCGCAGGATCGTCCGATCTCAACTACCATGGCATTTGTACGTTCATTAAACGTCTTGTTGAAAAACAAATCCGTCGGTAAACATATTGTGCCGATTCTTGCCGATGAAGCCCGTACTTTCGGTATGGAAGGATTGTTCCGTCAAATCGGTATTTATAGCCCGCACGGTCAAAATTATACTCCGCAAGATCGCGAGCAGGTATCTTATTATCGCGAAGCGATTGACGGTCAAGTGTTGCAGGAAGGGATCAACGAACAAGGTGCAACGGCTTCTTGGATTGCAGCTGCGACTTCTTACTCCACTAACGATGTGCCGATGATCCCGTTCTTTGTATATTACTCAATGTTCGGTTTCCAACGTGTAGGCGACTTAATGTGGTTAGCGGGCGACCAACGCGCACGTGGCTTTATGATCGGCGGTACTTCAGGTCGTACGACATTGAACGGTGAAGGTTTGCAACACGAAGACGGTCACAGCCATATTCAATCTTTAACTATTCCTAACTGTATTTCTTACGATCCGGCATTCGCATATGAAGTCGCCGTGATTATGCAGGACGGTGTCCGTCGTATGTATGGTCCTGAACAGGAAGACGTGTATTACTACATCACAACTCTGAATGAAACTTACGAACAACCGGCAATGCCGAAAGGTGCGGAAGAAGGTATCCGTAAAGGTATCTATAAATTTGAAACCGTAACCGGTCAGGGCAAAGGCAAGGTGCAGTTATTAGGTTCGGGCGCAATCTTACGCCATGTACGCGAAGCGGCAAGATTATTAGCCGATGAGTACGGCGTAACTTCCGATGTGTACAGCGTGCCGTCCTTTACCGAAGTGGCGCGTGAAGCCGCGGATGCGGATCGTTGGAATTTATTGCATCCGGAAGCGCAAGCGCGCGTGCCTTATATCGCACAAGTAATGAACGATGCCCCGGCAATCGCCGCAACGGATTACATTAAATTATTTGCCGAACAGGTTCGCCCGTATATTCCGGCACAAAGCTACCGCGTCTTAGGTACCGACGGTTTCGGTCGTTCCGACAGCCGTGAAAACTTACGCGAACACTTTGAAGTCAACGCGCGTTATGTCGTTATCGCGGCATTAACCGAGTTGGCAAAACAAGGTATTGTTGATAAGAAAGTGATTGCCGAAGCAATTAAGAAATACGGTATTGATGCGGATAAAATCAATCCGTTATACGCATAATCATCAAGCGGGCGTTAAGCCCCCTGAGAGTGACAAAAGAATAATGTGAGAAATGGCGGACTTTCCGCCCTACATTAAAGGATCAGATAATATGTCTAAACAAATTCAAATCCCGGATATCGGCGGTGATGAAGTAACGGTTACCGAAGTAATGGTAAAAGCCGGCGATACCGTCGCGGTGGATCAAAGTGTAATTAACGTAGAAGGCGATAAGGCTTCGATGGAAGTGCCGTCACCGGAAGCGGGCGTCGTTAAAGAAGTATTGGTAAAAGTCGGTGACAAAGTGTCAACAGGCACGCCGATGTTCGTATTGGAAAGCGCGGGCGCACCGGTTACGGAAACGCCTAAAGCGGAAACCGCTCCGTTAGCGCAAAGTGCGGTCGGTTCTGTGGTAGAAATTTGCGTACCCGATATCGGCGGTGATGAAGTGAATGTCACTGAGATTATGGTGAAAGTCGGCGATAGCGTAGCGGAAGAACAGTCCATCATTAATGTGGAAGGCGATAAAGCTTCTATGGAAGTACCTGCGCCGCAAGCCGGTGTGGTAAAAGAAATCTTAATCAACGTAGGTGATAAGGTTTCTACCGGTTCATTAATTATGAAATTTGAAGTGGCGGGCGCTGCTCCGGTAGCACAAGCTTCTGCGGCACCGGTTTCCGCACCGACGGCAAGTGCGGTTCAAGATGTGAATGTACCGGATATCGGCGGTGATGAAGTGAATGTCACCGAAATTATGGTGAAAGTCGGTGATACCGTGGCGGAAGAACAGTCGCTTATTACCGTGGAAGGTGATAAGGCTTCAATGGAAGTCCCGGCACCGTTTGCGGGCGTAGTAAAAGAAATTATCGTGAAAGCGGGTGACAAAGTTAAAACCGGTTCACTGATTATGAAATTTGAAGTAACGGGCGCAGCGCCTGCACCTCAAGCTACGGCAGCAACAGCATCGCCGGCACCGCAAGCGACTGTCTCGGCACCTGTTTCCGTACAGGCTCCGGCAAGTCAGGATGTGGTTACGGCAAGTTCGACTTTCGCTCATGCCACACCGGTTGTACGTCGTTTGGCGCGCGAATTCGGCGTAAACTTGGATAAAGTGAAAGGTACGGGACGTAAAGGACGTATCTTAAAAGAAGACGTACAAGCCTATGTGAAAGCCGCAATTAAAGCGGTGGAAAGTGGTGCCGTGGCGCCTGCCGCAAGTACGGGAGCTGCAAGCGGAGCGGGATTGGGCTTGTTACCTTGGCCGAAGGTGGACTTCAGTAAATTCGGTGAAGTGGAAGAAGTGGAATTGGGTCGTATCCAAAAAATCTCAGGTGCGAATTTACACCGCAACTGGGTCATGATTCCGCATGTAACCCAATGGGATAAAGCGGATATTACCGATTTGGAACAATTCCGCAAAGAACAAAATACGTTGTTAGAAAAAACCAAACAAGATGTAAAAGTGACTCCGTTAGTGTTTATTATGAAGGCGGCGGCAAAAGCGTTGGAAGCCTATCCGCGTTTCAATAGTTCGTTATCGGAAGACGGTCAACGTTTGACCTTGAAAAAATATGTCAATATCGGTGTGGCGGTAGATACGCCGAACGGTTTAGTCGTACCGGTATTCCGTGACGTAAACAAAAAAGGCATTATCGAATTGTCCCGCGAATTGGCGGAAGTGTCGAAAAAAGCGCGTGCGGGCAAATTAACCGCATCGGATATGCAGGGTGGCTGCTTCACTATCTCCAGTCTCGGCGGTATCGGCGGAACGTATTTCACCCCAATCGTAAATGCGCCGGAAGTGGCGATTTTAGGAGTATCCAAATCCGAAATGACGCCGGTATGGAATGGTAAGGATTTCACACCGCGCTTGATGTTGCCGTTATCATTATCTTACGATCACCGTGTCATCGACGGTGCGGACGGTGCGAGATTTATTACTTACATCAATGGCGTATTGTCCGATTTGCGTCGCTTGATAATGTAATTTTGTCGGGTGGGTATAAACCTGCCCGTTTATACTGTTAAAGTGCGGTCGAAAATCGCAGAGATTTAACGAGGTTAAAATGAACAAAGAAATCAAAACTCAGGTTGTAGTACTTGGTGCGGGTCCGGCAGGTTATTCTGCGGCATTCCGTTGTGCGGATTTAGGCTTGGAAACCGTTTTAGTCGAGCGTTTTTCCACCTTGGGCGGCGTCTGCTTAAACGTGGGTTGTATTCCGTCTAAAGCCTTATTACACGTTGCTAAAGTGATTGAAGAAGCCAAAGCGCTGGCGCAGCACGGTATCGTCTTCGGCGAACCGAGTACGGACGTGGAAAAAATCCGTGGCTGGAAAGAGAAAGTCATCAACCAACTTACCGGCGGTTTGGCAGGCATGGCGAGACAGCGTAAAGTTCAAGTGGTGAACGGTTACGGCAAATTCTCCGGTCCGAACACCATTATCGTTGCCGGTGAGGAAGGCGAAACCACGATCAACTTCGATAATGCGATTATCGCAGCGGGTTCACGCCCGATTCAGTTGCCGTTTATTCCGCACGAAGATCCGCGTATTTGGGATTCCACCGATGCGTTAAAATTAAAAGAAGTGCCGGAAAACCTGTTAATTATGGGGGGCGGTATTATCGGGTTGGAAATGGGAACCGTATATCACGCATTGGGTTCCAAAATTGATGTGGTGGAAATGTTCGATCAAGTGATTCCGGCGGCAGATAAAGATATGGTTGCCATTTACACCAAACGTATCGAGAAGAAATTCAACCTGTTGTTAGAAACCAAAGTCACGGCGGTTGAAGCGAAAGCCGACGGTATCTACGTTTCCATGGAGGGCAAAGCGGCAAATGAAACCCGCCGTTACGATGCCGTATTAGTGGCTATCGGTCGCGTGCCGAACGGTAAACTGATTGATGCGGGTGTGGCAGGCGTAGAAGTGGATGATCGCGGTTTTATTCGTACGGATAAACAAATGCGCACCAATGTGCCGCACATTTTTGCTATCGGCGATATTGTCGGACAACCGATGTTGGCGCATAAAGGCGTGCATGAAGGCCATGTTGCCGCAGAAGTAATTGCCGGACAAAAACACTATTTCGATCCGAAAGTGATCCCGTCTATCGCCTACACCGAACCTGAAGTGGCTTGGGTGGGCAAAACTGAGAAAGAATGTAAAGCTGAGGGCATTAACTACGAAGTGGCGAAATTCCCTTGGGCGGCATCCGGTCGCGCGATTGCCTCCGACTGTGCGGACGGTATGACGAAATTGATTTTCGATAAAGATTCGCACCGTGTTATCGGCGGCGCTATTGTGGGTACCAACGGCGGCGAATTATTAGGTGAAATCGGACTTGCCATTGAAATGGGTTGTGATGCGGAAGACTTGGCGTTAACCATTCACGCTCACCCGACCTTACATGAATCCGTCGGTTTAGCGGCTGAAGTGTTCGAAGGATCAATTACCGACCTACCGAATCCGAAAGCGAAGAAAAAATAATTTCGTTTGAAAACGATAGAAAAACGCACCGCACTTTTAGCTAATCACTGAAAGTGCGGTTGCTTTTTACGCTGTTTTATCGGCAAATCACATATAACATATAACATCTTTCCGCTTATGTTGATGCCTATGCTTAGTTAGTTTGAATGAGATATTGCATTCCCGATAGGCGAATTAACGGATATTTTAAAAAAATGTAAAAACGGATCACGTTTTTTACAAAAAACGGTTGCAAGCCGAATGAAACTCTAGTATATCTTTCTTCGTTTTCCTAAGTTTATTCCTTAGGACAATACCAAATATTATTCATTATCTTGACTTCAGAGGATAAATCAGATGAAAAAATTACTGAAACTCTCTTTATTGACCACTCTTGCTGCAACAGCATTTCATGTACAGGCGGAAGAAAAATTCATCACTATCGGTACCGGCGGTCAAACCGGAGTTTACTATGTTGTCGGACAGTCAATCTGCCAATTAGTAAATCGTGATACGGCGAAAACCCAGGTGAAATGTAACGCCCCTTCCACCGGCGCGTCGGTTGCAAATCTGAATGCGATTGCGGCAAAACAAATGGATATGGGGATTGCGCAATCCGACTGGCAGTATCATGCCTATAACGGTTCAAGTTCGTTTGAAGGAAAGAAAAATGACAAATTGCGCGCAGTATTTTCTCTGCATGCGGAGCCTTTCACGTTGATGGCGCGTGATGATTCAGGCATTCAACATTTTGACGATTTGAAAGGAAAACGTGTGAATGTTGGCGATCCGGGTTCCGGTACGCGTGCGACAATGAACGTTATTTTGGCAGCGAAAGGCTGGACGGATAAAGATTTCAAAGTAGCTTCGGAATTGAAACCGGCGGAAATGGCATCGGTGATGTGCGATAACAACCTTGATGCAATTACTTATAACGTCGGTCATCCGAACGGCGCCTTGAAAGAAGCGGCGGCTTCTTGTAATACGCATTTAGTGCCGGTGACCGGAGAAGCGATTGATAAATTAGTCGCGGATCACTCTTATTATGCCAAGGCTACTATTCCGGGCGGGTTATATAAAGGTTCCGACAATCCGGTAGATACCTTCGGTGTGTATGCTACGCTAGTGACATCAACGGATGTTGATGCCGATAAAGTATATGCGGTAGTGAAAGCGGTGTTTGATAACTTTGATCGTTTCAAACGTCTGCATCCGGCATTTGCTAACTTGAAAGAAGAAGAAATGATTAAGAATGCGTTGTCCGCACCTTTACATGAAGGAGCGGTACGTTACTACAAAGAACGCGGTTGGATGTAATCGTTTTAATCGCACCGTTGTCAGCGCGGGCGCTTGCCCGTGCTTTTTGATTTAATGATATAGATTAATAAGCGGTTGAATTTATTGGCTGTATTAAATTCATCCGCTTGTTAATTTGTTTGCTTTGAGGAAGTTATGTCCGTTCAAACTAAAAGCATGGATTACGATGATCTACAAGATATGGTGGCGTCTAATGATGCCGGTGGACGTAATCCGTCAGGATTTACGAAAAAATTAATTGTATTTACCGCGATTCTTTGGTCGGTTTTTCAGCTTTATTACACTTCACCGATGCCGTTTTGGTTGCAAGAGGTTCTCACGCAAGCCGGATTGAATTGGAATGTTGTCGTCGATGATACGAAAGCGCGTTCCGTTCACTTGGCATTCGCGCTGTTTTTAGCCTATTTGTCGTTTCCCGCGTTTGCAACCTCGCCGAAGCATCGCGTACCGGTAATTGACTGGATTTATGCCACTTGCGGCGCGTTTTTAGGAGCTTATTACTTATTTTTTTACCAAGGCTTGGTGACTCGATTCGGCGCGCCGAATATGCAGGATATTATCGCCGGTTGTTTGGGAATATTGTTATTACTTGAAGCCTGTCGTCGTAGTTTGGGTTTGCCTTTGGTAATTATTGCGACGGTTTTTCTGTTATACAATTATTTCGGACAATTCTTGCCGACAAGTTGGATTATCAGCCATCGTTCCGGTTCGCTTTCACAAATTATCAATCAACAATGGATCACAACCGAAGGGGTGTTCGGTGTCGCCCTCGGCGTTTCAACCAAATATGTGTTCTTATTCGTATTATTCGGCGCATTATTGGATAAAGCCGGTGCGGGCAACTACTTTATTAAAACCGCTTTCGCTTATTTAGGGCATTTGAGCGGCGGTCCGGGTAAAGCGGCGGTGGTTTCTTCCGCCTTAACCGGCTTGGTATCAGGCTCGTCCATTGCAAACGTTGTAACGACAGGTACATTCACCATTCCGATGATGAAACGCGTCGGATTGAGCGCCGAGAAAGCGGGAGCGATTGAAGTCGCTTCATCGGTAAACGGGCAGATTATGCCGCCTGTTATGGGCGCAGCCGCATTTTTAATGATTGAATATGTCAATATGCCCTATAGTCAGTTGATTGTTCATGCCTTTTTACCGGCAGTCATTTCTTATATTGCGTTAGTCTATATTGTGCATTTGGAAGCGCAGAAAATGGGATTAAAAGGTTTGGAACGCGTCGAACCTGTCAGCCCGATTTTAGTGACGTTGCTCAAAACCGTCAGCTATATTTTGGTTGTGGTTACGTTGGCGATTGCCGTGTATTACGGTTTAGGTTGGATTAAAGATGTCATTCCCGATTTTGCATTTCTGATTGTGTGTATCTTGTTGGCGGCAGTATATTTAAAATTAATCCGTCGCGTAGCGCAGTTTCCCGAATTGGAAATGGATGATCCGAATGCGCCGGTGGCAAAACTGCCGTACCGCAAACCGACGGTCAATGCGGGATTACATTTCCTGTTACCGGTGGTGGTATTAATGTGGTGTCTGATGGTGGAACAATTTTCACCGGGACTATCGGCATTCTGGGGAACGGTGGCGCTAGCCGTGATTTTAATTACCCAACGCCCATTGTTAAGTTTTTTCCGTAAAAACGGGGAAAATAAGACCGCACTTTTCAAACAAGGCGTACAGGAATTGGTTGACGGTTTGGAATCCGGCGCCAGAAATATGATCGGTATCGGTATTGCAACGGCAACGGCGGGGATTATCGTCGGTGCGGTATCTTTAACCGGTTTCGGCGTTCAATTATCAAGCATCATTGAAATGCTTTCCATGGGCAATATTTTATTAATGTTGATTTTGGTAGCAATTTTCAGTTTAATTTTAGGAATGGGATTACCGACCACGGCAAACTATATTGTTGTTTCCTCTTTAATGGCGTTGGTTATTGTTGAAGTGGGCAAACAAAACGGATTGATTGTGCCGTTAATCGCCGTACACTTGTTTGTGTTTTATTTCGGTATTATGGCGGATGTTACGCCGCCGGTAGGATTAGCTTCCTTTGCAGCGGCGGCAATTTCAGGCGGCAGCCCAATTCAGACCGGTGTACAAGCCTTTTATTACAGCTTAAGAACTGCCATTCTTCCGTTCCTGTTTATTTTTAATACGGATTTGTTATTGATTGATGTAGGTTGGGCGAAAGGGACTTTGGTATTCCTAACCGCTACGATAGGTATTCTGGTATTTACTTCCGCAACAATGAATTACTTCTTTACTAAGAATAAATTATGGGAATCTCTCGTCTTAATTATTGCGGCGTTCATGTTATTTAGACCGGGATTCTTTATGGAACGTATTTCACCGACCGCTCGTTATATCGAACCGGCGCAATTAACGCAGGAAATTGCGCAAACACCGGTGGGACAAAATCTGATGATTAAAGTCTCCGGCGTCAATCCTTACGGTAAAGCGATAGAATTTTATTCGCAGCTTTCCGTACCTGAAGGTGAGAATGGTGAGGAACGTATTAAAGCGCTTGGTTTAACTTTATTGGATACGGGAGAAAAAATTGAAATTGACGGTCAACCGTCGCCGAAAATTTTAATTGATAACGTGGAAATCGACTCGCCGGCGGCTAAAGCGGGGTTGAACTGGGATCAAACGATTTTGGAAGTTTCCCTGCCGCGTAATTCTTTACCGAAGGAACTGATGTTTATTCCGGCATTGTTGATGATCTTTGGGATCGCATGGAACCAACGTCGCCGTATGAATAAAAATAAATAACCTATCGGCACGAATGAATATTCGTGCCTTTTTCATATTCATTTTATTGTCAATAAAAGGAAATCTTATGTATAACAAACTGTTAATCGCGATTGATTTGAATGATCTGAAAAGTGCGAAGTATGTGGTCGATACTTGTTTGGCGTTAACCGAACGTAATCCTAATGCCGTATATCGTGTCGTGACGATAATTGAACCGGTGGATGACAGTTTTATCGCTGCCTTTTTACCGAAAAATTTCGATAAATCCGTTGTGGAGGAAGCCAATAAAGCTCTGCATGAATTTACTAAAAACAGTTTTCCTGAAGGGGCAAAGGTGCAACATATCGTGGCTCACGGCACTATTTATGAGGAAATTAACCGCATTGCGGAAGAAAAATCCGTGGATCTAATCGTAATGTTGGCAAGCAGCAAACCTGAAGCGAAAGGATTAAGTTCAAATACGGTGAAAGTAGCGAGAAATACGGATAAGCCGGTATTGATTTTACGTTAAGCGGATTGGGGAGAATTGAAATGCCGAGTCATGCGACTCGGCATTTTGCTCTCGACACAGCCTCAAAGTGCGGTCAAAAAATTGGGTGTTTTTTAATGCTTAACCTTTTCAATCGTTGCGCTCGGACGCAAGTATTCTTCACGATTCGGATCCACCAGTTTGGATTTTTGAATCATTTTCTCAATAGTGACGCCTTGTACCAAAATGGAAAACATCACCACCGCATAGGTCATTAACAACAATAAATCGCGTACGTCAACGGATGTGCCTTCTACAAATGCAGTTGCCGGCGGAATGGAAAGCGCCATAGCCAAGGCAAGTCCGCCGCGCAATCCGCCCCATGTGAGAATTTTCAATGTGTACGGATTATAGGTTCTGAAGCGCTGCATGGCTTTGTAAGGAATCCATAGGCTGGCATAACGCGCCGCCAAACAAACCGGAATGGCTAATAACATCAACAGGAAACCGCGGAAAGTGAAATCAACCAACAGCAACGCCAAACCGATTAACAGGAAAAGTAAGGAATTGAGGAAATGGTCGATCATCTCCCAGAAGTGATCCAAATAGCGTTGGCTTTGCTCTGAGAAACCTTTGTGACGTGTCCAGTTGCCGATCATTATCCCTGCGACGACGGTTGCTAAGGCGCCGGAAACGTGTAATTGGTTGGCAAGCATAAATCCGGCGGTCGGAATGGTCAGCGTTAATAAAATTTCCAAGCTACCGTCGTCCGTGGCGGAAATGAGGAAATGGGCGATAAGCCCCAATACAAAGCCGAACAAAATACCGCCGATGGCTTCTTTCATAAACAGACTGAGGATACCGCCTGTAGTCGGTTCTTGTCCGCCGAAAGCAACGGCAAAAATAGTGGTAAAAATAACTAAGCCTACGCCGTCGTTAAATAAAGACTCGCCTTCCACTTGCATTGACAGGCGCTTCGGCGCACGCAGATTTTTGATAATGGCGAGAACGGCGATCGGGTCGGTGGGTGAAATTAAGGCGCCGAACAGGACGCAGTAAATAAAGTCAATTTGTAAACCGACCAAATATGCCGCACCGTAAATCAAGAAGCCGATAAAGAACGTAGAGGCTAATGTGGAAAAGAGTGCGAATAGCGTGATTTCCCATTTTTGATCTTTCATTACGGGTAATTTGATGCCTAATGAGCCGGCGAATAATAAGAAGCCTAAAATACCGTTGAGCAGGAAGCTTTTGAAATCAATCTGTTTCATGGTTTCGGTGGCTATCACGTCCAAGTTCAGCCAATTGAAGGAACCGAACAGTAATAACAACAACGAACCGACCATTGCGGATGCCGTGATGGCGATGGTGGATTGAATTCTATCGCTGATTTTGCTGGTGATAAACCCGAGCAAAATGGCAATCGCCGATAAAAAACAAATATAGGTATAAATGTTCATAACTTAGCCTTATTAAAATTAAAAAATCCGTTGTTGCGCCCTATTCGGATAATAAGCAAACGATTTGCGTAGTATAAGTAAAGTGCTATCATTTAGAAAGAACAAATATGGAAAATACTAAAGAATGAGTAAAATTAAGCGAATATTGACCGCACTTTTTATGTTGATTTTAGCTGTCGGCGGTTATTTATTTTACCGTATCGACATTTATTCCTCCCCTTACGTCGCCTTTTCGACACCTGATACCCATTCGTTTCAGCCCGTTAATCCGTATTGCTCACAAAGCACGATTGCCCCGTCGCCGTTACAACAAGATAAATTTCGCCTGTTGGTGTGGAACATTCACAAAGGACAGGACGAAGGCTGGCAGTCGGAATTGACCCGTTTTTCACAACAGGCGGATTTTTTGTTATTACAGGAAGTAACCAATCAACAAAACTTAGCCGTTCAATTTTCGCATCAATTTCCGACCGCACTTTATGTGGCGGCGTTCGCTGATGCGGGCAGACAATCGGGCGTGCAGATTTTGAGTAAAGCCGTGCCTGATTTGGTGTGTGCCGATATGGAATCGGAACCTTGGATTATTATCCCGAAAGTGGCAAGTGCGGTCAGATTTCCGCTTAAAAATCAACAATCCTTATTAATCGTTAATTTACATTTGGTGAATTTTGAATTGACGCCGACCAATTATCGCAGGCAGATTGAAAAGATGATGGGGTTGATCGCCAAACATCAAGGGCCGATTATTCTTGCGGGGGATTTTAATACATGGAATGATGGGCGTTTAAAACTGGTCAGAAGGTTGGCGCAACAGGTAGATTTACAGGAACTGTCTTATCTGCCTGATAACCGTATGCGTTTTTTAGGCAACCCGCTGGATCATATTTTTATCCGCGGTTTTAACGTGATTCAAGCTACGACGGAACAAACGGACAGTTCGGATCATAATCCGCTGCTGGCGGAATTGGAATTACGCCGTTAAACGGTTGCTATCAGCAACATAACGAAAAATAACAACGACACGGCGATTTCGATTAAACCGATTTGTTTTGCGGATAATTTACGTTGCGGCAGCCAAAAGGCACGGGCTAACGGCGGTAGAAAAGCCGCACTCAGCCAATATTGTTGCAACAGGGCGAATATCAGGACACAAAGCAGATGAAAAATTATTGAAGCCCGTAGATAACGGGGATTTTTACGTTCGCGTAAAACGGACTTCACATACAATGTGGTGCCGCTAAAAAACAGCGTAGGGTAGAGCGCGACCTGATAAATATTGGCATCAAACTGCCCGTTCGGAAAATAATAAGCCGCCATGCCGGCAAGGGCGAAAATCAAAATGCCGCTTAAGTCATTAAGTAATGCCCGTTCGTTTTTTTGTTTGATGTAATAAAGATTCACGAGGGCAAAAGGCAGCATTGTCGCAACAAAGCAGATAATCCGCCAGTTATGCCATAATGCGGGCAAAGCGAATAATAAAGCGGCACTACCATAAATCAGCGTCCATTTTTGGTAGAAGGCTAAATTTTTGCCTTTAAACAGATTGAAAAAAGGATAAGTCATCAGATACAGCGAACACCAAGCAAACAGCAGAAAAATATGCTGCCATACGGGGGTTGTCAGCAACATTCCATATAAAAACGGCATTAATGCCATTATAATGGCACCGTGTTGATTGGAAATAAGCAGTTTCATGAGTCCTTCCGTTCGCGTTGAGTAGTTGATTATTTTAGTCGGTTTTATTGCGGATTGGTATCATGA
>JBHBXR010000194.1:0-2538 GCA_041795785.1 Mesocricetibacter sp. | reverse complement strand
ATCAGGATTATCCGTTAAATAGCGGAAAGTTTGATGAAAATCCGCACAAATAAATGTCGCATGTTGTGCTTTTTCCGCAAAAAAGCGCAATTCTTTTTCTGGGAAATAGTGAGTTTTATATTCGCCGAAAGGAACGTTATATTCATTTTTTTTATTATAACGACACAACCCGTTAAAACCGAATCGATTCAAATAGAGAAAAAGTACCGCTCTGCAAAAAATATCCGTCGACTGATTAAACTCTTTGCGGCGTTCGTAATAAAATACGGCGGTATTCGCCTGCTCATGCTCGAACAATGCTTTTGTATGCCGAATATAAGCTTCAACATCCTGCTTAATAATATTAAACAGGTTAATCAAATCAGGATTGATATCCGCTAACAGATAACGTTCGAATTGGGTATTTAGAAAGACGGAGCCGGCCCCGACGAAAGGCTCAACCAAACAAGCCTTTTTTGGCAAATGACGATAGATTTCATCTGTTAGGCGGTACTTTCCTCCCGCCCATTTTAAAAAGGCCCGCTGTTTTGTTGTCATGAAATTATTGTTGTGTAAAACGTGTGATGGCGTCTAAAACTTGTTGTTCTGTTGCTTGAGATGTGACATAAGACACGCCCAATGCTTTTAATAAAATTAAGCGCAATTTTCCGCTTAATACTTTTTTATCACGCCACATATACGGCAGATATTCTTCCGGTTGCATGCCGTCCGGTGAGACTGTCGGCAAATTTGCACGCGCAATTAATTTTTCCAAGCGGGCGACATCATGCTTGGTCAAATCCCCTAAAATATGAGATAGCGCCGCCGCTTCCAACATTCCGACGGCGACGGCTTCACCGTGTAACCAGTTGCCATAGCCCAAATGCGCTTCAATGGCATGTCCGAACGTATGACCTAAATTAAGTAAAGCACGATCGCCTTTTTCGGTTTCATCGCGCGCCACTACATCCGCTTTCAGTTGGCAACAACGTTGAATACAGTATTCCAACGCACTCTGTTCCAATGCGACCAACTCATCGATATGCTGTTCTAACCACTCAAAAAAGCGAATGTCAAAAATTGCACCGTATTTGATAACTTCTGCCAATCCGGCACTCACTTCGCGCTTATCCAGTGTTTTTAAAGTATCTGTATCGACAATCACTGAAATCGGCTGATAAAACGCCCCAATCATATTTTTACCAAGCGGATGATTGACGGCGGTTTTACCGCCAACCGAGGAATCCACTTGCGCCAGCAACGTTGTCGGAATTTGAATAAAGCGAATACCGCGTTGATAAGATGCCGCAGCATAACCCGCTACATCCCCAATCACCCCGCCACCTAATGCGATTAAAGTGGTATCGCGATTATGATTTTTTTCCAATAACGCCGTAAAAATGAGATTTAATGAATCCAACGTTTTATATTTTTCACCATCCGGAATCAATACCGAATCAACCTGACAGCCTAGTGCCGACAACGTATTTTTAACGGTTTCAAGATAGTACGGGGCAATCGTCGGGTTAGACACGATCATTACCTTATCCCCGGATTTTAGCGGGTGATAACTTTCCGCTCGCTTTAGCAAACCGGCGCCGATAGAAATCGGATAACGACGCTCTTTTAACTCCACACTGACCTGCAACATCTCGGACTCCTTGATTACTGTAAATTATCCATCATTTCAATGATTTGAGTTGCAACCACTTTTGCACTCTGCTCATCGGTCTGAATGGTGATATCCGCAATCTCTTCATAAAGCGGATTGCGAACTTTGGCTAATGCTTGTAATGTCTGATAAGGGTCTTCCGTTTGTAGTAAAGGGCGCTTTTTATCACGTTGAGTACGCTCAAATTGTTTGTCTACCGTTGTTTCCAAATATACCACAATGCCTCGTGCGGATAACACGTTACGATTGTCCTTAGATAAGATTGAGCCGCCGCCGGTTGAAAGTACAAGCCCTTGCGCCTGAGTCAATTCATTAATGATCCGTTCTTCGCGTTTGCGAAAGCCCGCTTCACCTTCAATATCAAAGATCCAATCAATATCCGCGCCGGCACGCTCTTCAATCACTGCGTCGGAATCTAAAAAATCCATATTCAACATTTGAGCCAATTGGCGACCAATCGTGCTTTTGCCCGCACCCATCGGACCGATTAAGAAAATATTACGTTTTTCTGCCATTCTTTTTCTATATAAATATCATTTAGCAACATTCGATTTGTAGTAAATTTTCGGAAAAAACAGACCGCTTGTACGATACAAGCGGTCTGTTTTAAGTTAAATTTTACAAAAGTGATTAAAAAATAAAACACTTATACGTTAAATACACCACAAATCGCCCAAAATAAAGATGGGCGATATTATCTCAATAAATCGCCCCTCTTTTCAACCTAAACAAGAATAATCCTGCATATTTAGAACAATTCTCCGCCATCTATTTTGAGTATACCCGGCGGAGGTAAACCTAAGCGCTGATTTAATGCCGGATTCGGATCTTGAATCGCTTTTTCTACAATGTAGCGTCGTGTCGGCTCGGTTCCTTTAATGAAGTAT
>JBHBXR010000193.1:0-16778 GCA_041795785.1 Mesocricetibacter sp. | reverse complement strand
CGATTTACATGATTTTATGCAATGGCATCGCCCGATTTTAACGGATTCCGGCGGTTTTCAGGTGTTCAGCTTAGGCAAATTACGCAAAATTACGGAAGAAGGCGTGCAATTCCAGAATCCGATTAACGGCGAACGCATTTTCCTTTCCCCGGAAAAATCCATGGAAATTCAGTATGATCTAGGCTCGGACATCGTAATGATCTTCGACGAATGTACGCCTTACCCGGCGACTTTCGATTATGCCAAAAAATCCATGGAAATGTCGTTGCGTTGGGCGCAACGCAGTCGCGATCGGTTTGATCAATTAGGCAATCAAAACGCCCTGTTCGGCATCGTACAAGGCGGCGTGTTTGAGGAATTGCGTCAGGTTTCCCTTGAAGGTTTGGTCAATATCGGCTTTGACGGCTATGCCATCGGCGGTTTGGCGGTGGGCGAACCGAAAGAAGATATGCACCGCATTTTGGAATACACCTGCCCGCAGCTGCCGGCGGATAAACCGCGTTATTTAATGGGCGTGGGCAAACCGGAAGACTTGGTGGAGGGCGTGCGTCGCGGTATCGATATGTTCGACTGCGTGATGCCGACCCGCAATGCGCGTAACGGACATTTGTTCGTCAGCGACGGCATCGTGAAAATTCGTAATGCGAAATACCGCGACGACACCGGTCCACTCGATCCCGAATGCGATTGTTACACCTGTAAACATTACACGAAATCTTATTTATATCATTTAGATAAATGCGGCGAAATTCTGGGGGCGAGATTAAACACCATTCACAATTTACGCTATTATCAACGTTTAATGGAACAAATCCGCACGGCAATCGAACAAGATCGTTTTGCACAATTTGTCACTGAATTTTATGCCAAAATCGGCAAACCCGTTCCACCATTACAACAAAAGGAAAATAACAATGCTTAATTTGGAACCGCAAAATTTCGCCACTTGGAATGAACCCGTTGAAATGCTTTACGCCTGCCACGGCAAGGTTAAACGTTTTTGTAACCAGCTGCGGATTCTGCCCGATTATGTGCTAAAAAACGGTATTAATCAGGCGGTAACAAACGATGTACAACAAATTTTGACTTATTTTAATTTGTCCGCGCCGTTACATCACGACGACGAAGAAAAAGATTTCTTTCCGGCGTTGCTCAATAAACTGCCGGAAGTACAAACGGATATTGATAAACTGGAAAGCGAACATTTTGTTTTACATCAAAATTGGGCGTTGCTGTCCGTTCAGTTGAAAGAATTATTAAGCGGCGAACGTCAGAATGTGGAACGCGCTCTGATCGCTGATTTTATTGCCGCCTACGATCGCCATATCGCGTTGGAAGAACCTTTATTCGAACTGGGCAAAGCGCATCTATCCGCCGAGGAATTGCAAGCAATGGGCAAAGTGATGGCGGAACGCAGAAAAGTGTCATAAGCGAAAGGATAAGTAAATGAATTATCAGCTTGATTTAACGCAGTTTACTTGTCCTCTGCCGTTATTAACGGCGAAAAAAGCGTTGCAAAAATTGGAAAGCGGTTCGACCTTAACGTTAATTATCAATAATAGCAGCAGCCTTTCCGATTTTGAGTTATTATGCGAAGCGGAAGGCTTTTCTTTAATTTCGATTGAAAAACCGACCGCACTTTTGACGCGTTTGATGATCCGAAAATAAAGTGCGGTCGGTTTTTCAAAGGTTTTCGCAATTTCAATAAGATCATTTTCACATTCGGCTAAATTTATGCTATTTTAGCCGTCTGTTTTTATCTCTAATTTCAACTTAAAAGGAATATGCAAATGGAAGCTCAACAAGGCAGTCCAATGTCAATGTTATTTATCTTTATTATCTTCGGTCTGATTTTCTATTTTATGATTTATCGTCCGCAAGCAAAACGTAATAAAGAACATCAAAAATTAATGTCCGAATTGGCAAAAGGCACCGAAGTGCTAACCTCAGGCGGTTTAATCGGCAAAATTACCAAAATCACCGCAGACAGCGATAACGTGGTAATCGCCTTAAACGAAACCACCGAAGTGAGCATCAAACGTAACTTTATCGTTGCCGTTTTACCGAAAGGTTCAATCAAAACCCTTTAATTTTTAATCCATTCCTCAGGGGAACTCGAAGAATATGTTAAATCGTTACCCTTTATGGAAGAATCTAATGGTGATCCTTGTGGTCGCCATTGGTCTTTTATACTCTCTTCCAAATATTTACGGCGAAGATCCTGCCGTACAAATTTCCGGTACGCGCGGTCAGCAGGCGACAAGCGAAACCTTAGCCCAAGTACAGGCGTTATTAAATAACGACAAGCTTACGCCTAAGTCTATTCTGTTGGAAAACGGTTCTATCTTAGCCCGCTTTAATAACACCGACGACCAGTTATTAGCCAAAGACAAAATCAGTGAGAAGCTGGGACAATCCTACTCCGTAGCATTAAACCTCGCGCCGGCGACGCCGAAATGGTTGACCGATATCGGCGGTAATCCGATGAAATGGGGGTTGGACTTGCGCGGCGGAGTGCGCTTCCTGATGGAAGTGGATATGAACACGGCATTAGGCAAACGTCAGGAACAGCTGCAAGACAGCCTGCGTTCCGATTTGCGTAAGGAAAGATACCAATATTCAGCCATTAAGAGCGGTGAGAATTTCAGCACCTTGGTTACTTTGGCAAAAGCGGAACAACTTGCCGAGGTGGAACGTTTTTTACGCAAGCAACATCCGAGTTTGGAAGTGAAAAGCGTCAATGAAAATACAATTTCTTTAGCGCAATCGGAAATCCTGCTAAATGAAACCCGCGAACACGCCATTGAACAAAACCTGACCATTTTGCGTAAGCGTGTGAATGAATTAGGCGTTGCCGAACCGGTGATCCAACGTCAGGGCGCCGAGCGTATCGTTGTCGAATTACCGGGGGTGCAAGACACCGCGCGCGCAAAAGAAATTTTAGGCGCCACCGCCACGCTTGAATTCCGTTTAGTAAACGGAAATGTCAGCCCGGAAGCTTTAGCCCGCGGCATTGTACCGACGGATACGGAAATTAAATTTAACCGCGACGGACAACCCGTTGCCTTATTCAAACGCGCCGTATTAGGCGGTGAACATATTACCAGCGCCAGTTCCGGTGTCGGTCAACAAGACGGTCGTCCGCAAGTCAGCGTCAGTTTGGACAGCGAAGGCGGTGACATTATGGCGAACGTCACCAAACTCAACCTGCAAAAACCGATGGCAACTCTATATGTGGAATATAAAGACAGCGGTAAAAAAGATGAAAACGGTAAGTCCGTTCTGGAAAAACATGAAGAAGTCATCAATGTGGCGACTATTCAAGGACGTTTCGGCAGCCAATTCCAAATAACCGGTATTGACAGCCCGGCGGAAGCGCAAAACCTTTCCGTTTTGTTACGTTCGGGTGCATTGACCGCACCGATTCAAATCGTAGAAGAACGCACGATCGGCCCTTCTCTCGGTGCACAGAATGTCGAACAAGGGCTAAAAGCCAGCTTGTGGGGATTGGGTCTTACCATTATGTTCTGTATCCTGTTCTATAAGCTGTTCGGCGTTTTCGCCAGCATTGCGTTGTTAGCAAATATGGTGATCTTAGTCGGTCTAATGTCGCTGCTGCCGGGCGCTACCCTCACCATGCCGGGAATTGCGGGGATTGTGTTGTCGGTCGGGATGTCCATTGACGCCAACGTACTGATATTTGAGCGGATAAAAGAAGAAATGCGCAACGGAAGGTCGATCCAGCAAGCCATTCATGAAGGTTATAACGGCGCTTATACCAGTATTTTTGATGCCAACTTAACCACTATTTTGACCGCCGCCGTGCTTTATGCGGTGGGAACCGGTCCGGTGAAAGGCTTTGCCATCACGCTTTCGCTCGGTGTCGCCATCTCAATGTTTACCTCCATTACAGGTACGCGTATGCTGGTCAACTGGATTTACGGCGGCAAACGCGTAGAAAAATTATCAATTTAGTGCGGAGAATAACTTGTGAGTTTAGCAACAAATAATAAACAAAAGCACGAATATAAAGGCATCGGCTTGCCGTTTCCGTTAATCGGATTTATGAAATTCCGCAAGTGGGGTTATCTCATTTCATTGTTAATTACGGCGGTCTGTTTTTTCTTTATGTTTACCAAAGGATTTAACTGGGGATTGGATTTCACCGGCGGTGTGGTGATTGAAACCCACTTTTCGCAACCTGCGGATTTGGATAAAGTACGTTCCACTTTAAGCGGTAACGGCATTGAAAGTGCGTTAGTACAAACCACCGGCAGCGTGCGTGACGTGATGATTCGTTTACCGGTCACCGCCAGCGATGCGCAGATCGGCGATAAAATTAAAACCATGCTGGGCGTGTTAGATCCTGAAATTACTATTCAAAGTGTGGAATTCGTCGGTCCGAACGTCGGTGAAGAACTGACTCAAGGGGCGATTTATGCGACCCTCGCCACCCTCGCTATGTTACTGATTTATGTAGGAATGCGTTTTGAATGGCGTTTGGCGGTAGGCGGTATATTGGCATTAGCCCACGACGTAATCGTTACTTTAGGGGTGTTTTCCTTCCTGCAAATCGAAATGGACTTAACTTTCGTTGCGGCGATTTTGTCGGTGGTCGGTTACTCATTAAACGACAGTATCGTCGTTTTCGACCGTGTACGGGAAAATTTCCGTAAAGTACGCCGTCTCGAATCGGAAGAAATTATTGATATTTCTTTAACGCAAACCTTATCGAGAACCTTAATGACTTCCGTCACCACGTTATTCGTCGTGATCTCGTTGTTGTTATTCGGCGGTCCGACCATTCACAGTTTCTCACTGGCATTATTAATCGGTATTGCGTTCGGCACCTATTCCTCCATTTTCATTGCCATTGCCGTATCTTTTGACCTCGGTCTAAAACGTGAGCATATGCTGCTTAAAGTGGTTGAAAAAGAAGAGTTCGAAGAAGGTTTTTAAAACTCGTTAAAAACCGACCGCACTTTTAACGACAAACCCCATACTTCCAAGTATGGGGTTTGTTATTTCAAGCCTGAAACAGGTTATCCGTCCAATAAATCCAATGCCTGTTTTAGATCGGCAATCAGATCTTCCGCATCCTCACAACCAACGGAATAACGCAACAATCCGTCCGTCACCCCTTGTTTAAGTCGTTCTTCCGGACTGACACAGGCGTGCGACATTTTTGCCGGATAAGAAATAATGGATTCAATGCCGCCGAGACTGACCGCAACCAACGGAATTTTGATCGCATGTAAAAAATCCGTCACGTTTTTATAACACCCTAAATCGAAAGAAATGATCATGCCGCCGTTTCTAGATTGCTGCATATGCACCTGATGTCCGTGATGGCTGGTTAACCCCGGATAAAACACTTTTTTGACTTTCGGATGCATCGCTAAAAATTCCGCTATCTCCTGTGCATTGGAACTTGCCTGTTTAACCCGCATCGCCATGGATTTCAGCCCGCGCATAGTCAACCAGCAATCAAAAGGCGCGGCAATACCGCCCAATACTACGGCGATTTTATGAATTTTTTCGGCAAGTGAGGCATCATTTGTCGCCAATGTGCCTAACACGACATCACTGTGTCCGTTGATAAATTTCGTTGCGCTGTTAATGGAAATATCCACGCCGAGAGAAATAACGTTCGATAATAACGGCGTCATAAAAGTATTGTCACAGATGGTGATCAAATTATGCTGTTTGGCAATCGCAATCACGGCTTGCAGATCCGTAATCTGTAACGTCGGGTTAGACGGCGTTTCCAAATAAAAGGCGCGCGTATTCGAGCGGACGGCGTCCAAATAATTATTCGCATCGGTGGCATCAACAAAACTCACTTCAATACCGTAATTCGGCAACATTTCCGTCATTAATTGGAACGTGCCGCCATAAATATTCTTACAAGCGACAATATGATCGCCTTGTTTGAATTGCAATAATGACGCACTGATTGCCGCCATGCCGGAGGCAAAAATTTCCGCATAGCGGGCTTCTTCAATGGCGCAAATCGCCTCGCAAAGCCCGCTTCTTGACGGATTGGAAAAACGGGAGTAAATCGGGCCGGAATGACTGTCCAAGTCATTTTGGTGGAAGGTCGAAGCCTGATAAATAGGCACCGAAGAACTGCCGGTGGTTTTATCGGTCATTTCATAACCGTGTAATACTTTCGTATTTATTTTCATTTGTACACCTGATATCGTCATAATAAAGTTCAGGAGCCGTCGCTCCTGAACCGTTAACTGCGTTAGAGCGTAAAGCCAAGCATAATGTAAGCGAATAATGCAATAAACTCGGTGACCAAGGCATAAGGAAACTGCGTTCGGATGTGTTCGATATGTTCGCAATCCGTTGCCATTGAAGCCACGATTGCATCGGAGGAAATCGGCGAAGTCATATCACCGAAAATAGAACCTGAAATTGCCGCGCCGATCATATATTCCGGCGGCACGCCCACAGACACGCCGAGTTGTACGCCAATCGGGATCATAATCGCAAAGGTTCCCCAAGAGGTTCCCGTAGCAAGAGACATCACCGCACTGATAAGGAAAATAAAACCAATCGTCAGACTTGGCGGAATCACGCTGGATGAGATTTTGGCAATATAGGCGCCGGTATGCAAATCACCGCAAATACCGCCTATTAAGAAGGCGAATATCATAATGGAACTGATTTTTACCATACCGGAAAAACCGATATAGATTTCTTTGAAGAAAGTATCCAGTGTAAAAATACGGCGTGCCATAAACCATACGAAGGAAACGGAAAGCCCGAACGTGACTGCATAATAAACCGATGTCGAACCGCTGCCTTTGGCAAAATTACCGTTACCCGTAATATACAGCATAACCGGAACGGCAAGGACGGTGGATAAGATAGGGATTAAGAAATTCCAAATACTGTTACAGTTAGGATGATCGATAACGTAATCGTTTTGAGAAGCTGAGGTATTTTCCTGCGTTTCTTTTCTGCGCTTCAACTTCGGATATTTAGTCAATAATTCCGCTTTACGCATCGGTCCCCAAGAAGCGCCGCTAAAAATATAGAACAACAGCGTAGCTATGGAGAAAAATGCCATAAAGTGATACACCATCGAACCGGCGAGAATTTCAAACGGTTCTCCGGTTAGAAAACCTTTGCTGATTTGTACGCCGATAACACCCATCATCGCCGCGCCCCAACCGTTAATCATTGCCGAAGAACAAACGGAAACACAAGCGGTTTGAATAATATAGGACATTTTCTCCGGCGGTACGCCATATTTGGCAGCCAGATTCTTAGTGGACACGCCCGCAACCAACTGGTTAATCGAGCTTTCTACGAAGATTAACGAAGTAATAATCATCGCCAACAACTGAACCGAGCGTTTGTTCTTAATCAGCTGCGATTTCTCACTCAATGCGCGAACCAAACTGCGCATACCGCCCGTTACCACTACCAAGCGCATAATGCCGCCGATCAACACCATAAAAATAATGGTTTTCGCATTACCGCCGTCCGCAAAAATCTTGATAATGCCGTCTAAGGTTGCTTTTATTCCCTCCAAAATATGAAAATCATGCAACACAATAAAGCCGAATACCGAACCTGTCAGTAAAGATAAAATAACCTGACGCGTCAATACAGCCAATAGAATGGTCAGAAGCGGTGTCAACACCGTCCAAATGCCGTAGTCTTGCATAGTGATGCCCCTTTATATTGTTTTCTTATTGTGTTAGCGCATAAGTCAAGTCTTCAATTAAATCATCAATACATTCGATACCGACAGACAAACGCAAGGTTGTATCATAGATCCCGATTTCAGCTCTGGCTTGCGGCGTCATACTGGCATGGGACATCGTGGCACTGTGATTCACCATACTTTCCACACCGCCTAAGGATTCCGCCAATACGAAATATTGCAATCCTTTAATAAAATGATTAACCCGCGCCAAATCCCCTTTCAAACGGATTGTCACCACCGCACCGCCGGAACGCATTTGTTTTTTGCACAAGTCATAATCGGGATGTGACTTCAAGCCCGGATAATGAACCTCCATGACTTCCGCATGATTTTCTAAAAACTCCGCTACTTTCAAGGCATTATCGCATTGACGCTGCATACGCAAATCCAAGGTTTTCATTCCGCGCAACGCCAAATAGGCATCAAACGGAGAAGCGATGGCGCCAAGTGCGGTCTTTTTCGAGTTAATTTCTGCGGCAAAATCTTCTCGGTTGGTAATTAACGCACCGCCGATAATATCGGAATGTCCGTTGATGTATTTACTGGTGGATAACACCACAAGATCCGCCCCCAAACTAAGCGGTTGCTGATTCCACGCTGTTGCGAACGTATTATCGACGCAGGTGATTAATTCGTGTTCTTTGGCGAACTCGCAGACTTTCGCAATATCCACCAGTCTTAATAACGGATTGGTCGGGCTTTCAATCCAAATCATTTTGGTATTGCTTTGTAATGTCGCCTGCAATTCCTGCGGATCATTCAAATTAATATAGGAAAAAGAAAAACCGAAAGTGCTTTTTCGGATGCTCTCGAATAATCTGAACGTACCGCCGTAAACACCGCTGATAACAATAATATGGCTGTCTCTCGGCAACAATTCCAATGCCAGTGAAGTAGCTGCAACACCGCTTGCGGTTGCGGTTGCATAAATACCGTTTTCAATCTCCGCCAAAGCGGTTTCATAAGCGTATCGGGTCGGATTGGATACGCGCGAATAACAGAATTTACGCTGATCGTTCAAATCCCGTTGAATAAACGAACTCGCCGTTGTAATCGGCGTAACAATGGCGTCATAGGCTTCATCTTTTTGATAACCGGCGTGAACGGCTAAGGTCGCGATGGATTTGGATTTTTGTCTCATATTTAACTCCTTTTGGTGAACAGGTTGCGGTTATGTTCACACCATTGACGGGTAAAATAAAGGGTGTTTTAATTATATAAATTGAAATCAGTTATAAAAAAATCTTCACAATGAAAAACCTACGTCATATGTCGCTCAAACGCATTCACAGCTTTGTGGCAATCGCCAACTTCGGCAACTTAAACGACGCGGCGAAAGAACTAAATCTTACCCCTTCCGCCATCAGTCAAAATCTGAAATTACTGGAAGAAGAACTGGGCGTCACCTTGATCAAACGTACTACTCGAAGTCTGTTATTAACCGACGCGGGACGTTATTTTTATCAAAACGTACAGAACATTTTGTCCGATTTGGATCATCTTTACAGTAACGCGGGGACGTATAACAAAGAGCCGAAAGGCGAATTAACCGTCACCTGCCCGGTTGCTTTCGGGTGTACGCAATTAGCGCCGTTAATTTATGAATTCAGCGAACAATACCCGAATATTAATGTCAATATTAAACTGAGTGACAGTTTAGTGAATTTAAACGAAGAAGATTATGACATTGCGTTACGCATATCCTCATCACCGCCGGATAACTTCTCGCTCCGTTATCTGTGCCCGATTAATTGGGTATATTGCGCTTCAACGGAATACCTCGCCCGACACGGCAGACCGGAAAGCATTGAAGATTTACGCAATCACCGCTTATTGATGTATCCGGAAATGAATCCGACGTTGAAAAAAATGGATGACGCCGCCGCACTTAAATCCATCAAGTCGAATTGCAGTCTGTTTTCCTTGCAAGCGGTGTTAAACCATAAAGGCGTGGCATATTTACCTTTATACTTACTGGGCGACGCCATTAAAGAAAAACGGATTGAACCGCTCAAATTAACCGAGCAGCTCATTTATCAAACTCATCATCTTTATGCGCTTTATTTTCCGTCACGCTACAACAGCCCTAAAATAAGGGTGTTTATTGATTATTTACTGGAAAAATTCCAACAACAGGATTTCCGCCTGCCGAAAGAAACCGACTAACGCATCACTTCCGGCGGCAAACCGATAACAGGAAAATTATGATGAAATTTACCGGCGTTTCACTTTTTTTAACCGCTGTCACCCTTGCTTTTTCAAGTTTCGCCAACGCCGAACAGCTGGACGAACAACGCGAAACCTATCGGAAAATCACGCAACTGACTGCGTCCGCGCCAAACAAAGCAACCCGCTTGATGATTAAGCATCTGTTGGGCGAGATTAAAGATTATCCGCTCTATCCTTATGCGGAATACAAATTTTTGGAAGCGGATAAAGCCGATTTAACTTTTGCCGAAATAGAGGATTATCAACGTCGTACGCCGTTATTTTCGCTTGCCGACAATTTAAAAAGACAATGGTTGGAGCAACGGCAAACGCAACGGGATTGGGCGATGATATTGGATAATGCGGGTAAACTGCCGAATGATCGAGCCTCTCAATGTATTCTGTGGCAGGCGAAAACGGAAACCGATAAAACTCAAGAAAAACCGACCGCACTTTTGCAAAAAGAACTGAGCAAACTATGGTTGACAGGGAGTAATTTGCCTAAACAATGCGATCCCGTCTTGGCGCTGTGGCGTAAACAAGGCGGTTTGACGAATGAATTGATACAACAGCGCGCCCTACTCGCACTGGAACAACACAATGACGGATTAATCCTTAATTTAGCCAAACAAACCGCCGACGGAGAAACGCGCAAATGGCTCAATGAATTGCACGGACTTGCCAAATCACCGCGTAAACTGTTCGCTAAAAACGGTTTGTTCGCTATTGACAAACTAGCCGCCGACAACGTATCGGACAGACGGATTTTATTGGCGGTTTATCCGAATTATTTAAAGTCGTTGAAAGATTACGAAATCGGCGATCCCGATAAATTATTCGGTGAAAACAGCACTCATGCCGCGCTTGCCAAAACTTTTAATTTAGATGCCGGATTGTTGAAACAATGGAAAAAAACCGTCCTTACACAAATTTTTGATACGGACAATACGGCATTGCAACAATGGCGCGATAAAGAACTACTCAACCTGAAAGACGACGCCTTATCGGAACGCCGTGTACGCATGGCAATCCGTGAAAAAGCCGATATCACCCCTTGGTTGCAAGCCCTTTCCGGCGCAGCGAAAAACAAAGAAGAGTGGCGCTATTGGCAGGCACAAGTATTGAAAAAACAAGGCAAAACCGCACAAGCGGAGGCAATTTTACAAGGCTTACAACAAAAGCCGCGCGGTTTTTACCCGATATTGGCAGCCGCAGAGCTGGGTAAAGCTTATCAACCCGAAATGCACAACCTTAAGCCCTTAAAAGCGGAAAATAAAACCCCGACGGCAGCGGAGAAAAAATCGGGAGTAGAACAACAATATCGCACCGCGCTGCAACGGATTAACGAATTACGCTATTTTAACGATTCGCAAAATATGGCGACCGAATGGGCGGCGCTGCTCGGCAATGCGTCTTTTGAACAAAAATTACGCTTGGCGGAATATGCGGAAAATCAGCAATGGTATGATTTACAAGTGGAAGCGACCATTCAGGCGAAGGCGTGGTCGTTTATCCGTTTACGACTGCCCGATGCTTATCAGGACTGGTTTGATTTGCATTTAAAAGATAAAAAAATCGACTGCACTTTTGCCATGGCGATTGCCCGTCAGGAAAGCGCTTGGCGGCCTTACGTCACTTCCTCCGCCAATGCGCGCGGTTTGATGCAACTGCTGCCGAGCACGGCGCGCGTTACGGCGAAGAATAACGGTTTGCCGTATCATAATGAAAGCGAGTTATTCGATCCTTTCGTTAATATTATGCTCGGCACGGCGCATTTGCAGGAACTTTACGATAAATACGGCAACAACCGTATTTTGATCGCCGCCGCCTATAACGCCGGCGCGCACCGTGTGGAACAATGGCTAAAAAAAGCCGACGGAAAATTGACTATGGCGGAATTTGTCGCCTCCATTCCGTTTTTTGAAACCCGCGGCTATGTGCAAAATGTGTTGTCTTATGACGTTTATTATCAAATTTTACAGGGAAAACCCCAGCAATTATTTTCCCAAGAAGAATATAATAGGCTATACTAGCTCACACTAGTGTAATAGTATCATTATGATAAAGGGGAACTTATGTATATCAGCCGTAATATGGAACAATGGAGCGCATTTATTGAAGTGTTGCGCACCGCATTCGAACAAGGTAAAGAACAGGATCTGTTGATGTTGCTGCTCACCGCCGACGAACGGGATGCCGTGGGATTACGTCTGCAAATCGTCGCCCAATTACTGGATAAAAACATTTCCCAGCGTGAAATTCAGCAAAATCTAAGCACCAGTGCGGCGACCATTACGCGCGGCTCGAATATGATTAAATTAATGCCGCCTGAATTTATGAATTGGGTGAAAGAACAGGTTAATGGGCAAAAACAAGCGTAATTTTTTACGGCGTTGCTTTAAGCAAAGAATTTTGTCACGCCAAAAGTGCGGTCGGTTTTTACTGCGTTTTTTATTGGCGTTTATCGCGCTTACCGTTTTGCTGCGTTTTATCCCGATTCCGTTTTCCGCTTATATGGTGCAACAAAAAATCGGTCATCTGTTGAGCTTGGATTTTGCGTATGATGTGCGTTATGATTGGGTCGGTTTGGATGAAATTTCGCCTAATATGCAACTGGCGGTCATTGCAGCGGAAGATCAGAACTTTGCCGAACATTACGGCTTCGACTGGAAAGCCATTAAAAACGCCTTAAAACACAATCAGAAATCCAGCCGAATCCGCGGCGGTTCCACTATCTCACAGCAAACCGCGAAAAATCTGTATCTCTGGCACGGGCAAAGCTGGATCCGCAAAGGCATTGAAGTGCCGGTGACCTTGACGCTCGAAACCTTGTGGTCAAAAAAACGGATTTTGGAAGTTTATCTGAATATCGCCGAGTTCGGCGAAGGGATTTTCGGTGTGGAAGCCGCCAGTCAGCATTATTTTAAAAAAGCGGCAAAAAATCTGACTCGTTCGGAAGCCGCTTTATTGGCGGCGGTACTGCCCAATCCGATTATTTATAAAGTCAACAAACCCGGTCGTTACATAAAAAGAAAACAAATGTGGATCACTCACCAAATGAACGCCTTGGGAAATGACTATTTAAAACAACTTTAATTTATCGAATCAAACAGCATAAAAGGAGCAACCTATGAGCATACTCATCACAGGCGCCTCGGCGGGTTTCGGCAAAGCCACCTGCATCGCTTTTGTTAAAGTGGGCTATAAAGTGATCGGCGCGGCGCGACGTTTGGAAAAATTACAAGAACTGAAAGATCAATTGGGTGAAAATTTTTATCCGTTACAAATGGACGTTTCCAAAACGGAACAAATTGATACCGCACTTTCACAACTACCGCCGGAGTGGGCGCAAATTGATTTATTAGTCAATAATGCGGGCTTGGCGTTGGGTTTGGAACCTGCTCACAAGGCGGATTTCAATGATTGGCAAACGGTGATCGACACCAATATCATCGGGCTTGCTTATCTGACGAATAAAATTCTGCCGCAGATGGTGGAACGCAACCAAGGGCATGTCATTAATTTAAGCTCTATTGCCGCTACTTATCCGTATCCGGGCGGCAATGTTTACGGCGCTAGCAAAGCCTTCGTCACACAACTCAGCTTGAATTTACGCGCCGATCTTGCCGGCACTAAGGTGCGTATCAGCAGCATAGAACCGGGTTTATGCGGCGGTACGGAGTTCTCTAACGTACGCTTTAAAGGCGATAACGAAAGAGCCGCCAGTCTTTATGCGGGCACCAATGCCATTCAACCGGAAGACATCGCCAATACGATTTTGTGGATTTATCAACAACCACCGCACGTTAACGTCAACCGCATTGAAATCATGCCGGTATCACAAAGTTTTGCGCCCTTGAATGTGAGCCGGAGCTAATTCGCCGAGCGGATTGAAAAGTGCGGTCTGTTTTTTTAGCGTTTTCAAAACGCATAACATCTTGACCGCACTTTTATTTAATGATGACGAAAGAAAATTTGATATGAATATCGCCGATATTGCCAAACTGACCGCCCTGACTCCGAAGTCCATCCGTTTTTACGAACAAAAAGGACTGATCACGCCGCCCGTCCGTTCCGCGAACGGTTATCGTCAATATAACCAAAACCACGTCAACGAACTGAATTTATTGCACCAAGCCAGAGCGGTGGGATTTTCTTTGCCCGAATGTAAGGAATTGTTGGAGTTATATAAAAATCCGCACCGACGCAGCGCGGACGTGAAAGCGAAAACTTTGGCGAAAATTGAGGATATCGAACAACAAATCCGTAAATTGACGCAAATGAAACAACAATTAACGGAGCTGGCGCAACAATGTCCGGGAGACAATTCGCAGGATTGCCCGATTATCAACGGGTTAAGCTGCTGTTCGCATACTCCCGCTTCCAAGGCGTAAATTCATCACTGTGCAAAAACTGTTCGGTATTTTCAAACAGTTTAACCTTGCCGTTTTCAAACAGAACGACGCGATCCGCTAAGGTCAGCAGTTCGTCAAGGCTGTGGGTGACGTATAAAATCGGAATGTGAATTTGTTTGGTCAAAGCTTCCAAATAGCTCAGCAGTTCCCGTTTGCGCGGCAGATCTAAAGCCGATAAAGGTTCGTCCATCAACAGCATATCGGGATTGCTTAACAAAGCGCGTCCGATTGCCACCCGTTGCTTTTCCCCGCCCGATAAGGTCAACGGATAACGTTTGAGCAGTTTCTCAATGCCCAATAATTGTACAATGCGTTCAAATTCCTGCGGATCGTCTTTTTTCATCCCGTATTGCAGATTGCCTTTCACCCGATAATGCGGAAACAGTCTGGCGTCTTGAAACACATAGCCGATATTGCGTTGATGGGGTTTGAGATTCACCGCCCGTGCGGTATCCACTAAAGTGCGGTCGTTTAAACGCACGAATCCGACGTCCGGTTGAAGCAATCCGCTGATTAAGTTAATCAGAGAAGATTTGCCCGAACCCGACAAACCGAATAAAACCGTGATGCCGTTATTCGGCAATTGTAAATCCGCGCGTAATTCCAATTGCCCTAAACGTTTACTCAGATTAATGTTCAACATGACTTTGTCCTAATTTTTTCTGCATTCGTCTCGCCAGCCATTCGGACAAGATGAGGGAAAGCAAAGAGATGATTATCGCAATCACACAAAGACGGGCGGCAGCCGCTTCCGCATTCGGCGTTTCAATGAACGAATACATGGCTAACGGAATGGTGCGGGTGACGCCGGGAATGTTGGATACGAAAGTGATGGTAGCGCCGAACTCCCCTAAAGAACGGGCGAAACCAAGAATAACGCCGGACAAAATCCCGGGAAAAGAGAGCGGCAAAGTGACGGTGAAAAAGATTTTTAACGGTGTCGCGCCAAGTGTGGACGCCGCTTGCTCCAATCGAAAATCAATGCTTTCCAAGGCAAGACGGATCGCCCGCACGATGAGCGGAAACGCCACCACTGCGGAAGCCAACGCCGCACCGTACCAGCTGAATCCGAAGCTGAAACCGAACCATTCCGTCAAATATCGTCCGATGAAACCGTTACGCCCCATACTGACCAATAATAGATAACCGATCACCACCGGCGGCAACACCAACGGCAAATGAATAATGCCGTCCAACAGCGCTTTTCCCCAAAAGTTTTTACGCGCCAACAACCACGCCGTCGCAATCGCAAAAGGCAAGACGGAAAGAATGGAAACGGAGGCGATTTTAACGCTGAGCCAAATGGCGCTCCGCTCCGCCTCTGAAAAAGTAAAATAATCGATAAAAGAGTTAAACATTTTTATTCTATATTTAGTTATATAACGAAACTTATCATAAACAATTTCTTAACCTTTCTCAAATCATTCGATTTTCCGACCGCACTTTTTATAGAAAATATTGAAAATTTAAACTTTCTTTGATTAATATCGTATTTTTGTCGGATATCGAATTTATTTTGTGCTGCGAAAAGTGTATCCTATACGCGTTATGACTTTAATACGTCCGTTCGCTCGGATTTTGAGCGAATGCCCTTTTAACATCAATCAAAAGATAGGTTATTTATGTCACAAAAACTAATCCTTATCCTTAACTGCGGTAGTTCCTCATTGAAATTTTCCATCTTAGATCCGATTTCAGGCGAAGAAAAACTATCCGGCTTAGCCGAAGCATTTCATTTGCCGGATGCCCGTATCAAATGGAAATTACACGGCGAAAAAGGAAATGCTGACTTAGGTGCCGGCGCTGCGCACAGCGAAGCATTAGATTTTATCGTCAATAAAATTTTCCCGTTAGATCCTGAATTAAAAGACGATATTATCGCTATCGGTCACCGTATCGTACACGGCGGCGAAAAATTCAAGTCTTCCGTTGTGATTACAGATGATGTTGTAAAAGGCATTGAAGATGCGATTCAATTTGCACCGTTGCACAATCCGGCGCACTTAATCGGTATTAAAGAAGCCTTCAAAATGTTCCCGCATTTGAAAGATAAAAACGTGGCGGTATTCGACACGGCGTTCCACACTACAATGCCGGAAGAAGCTTATTTGTATGCGCTGCCTTATTCCCTTTATAAAGAACAGGGCATTCGTCGTTACGGTGCACACGGTACCAGCCATTACTATGTCAGCCGTGAAGCAGCAAAACGTTTGGGCATTCCGGCGGATAAAGTCAATGTTATTACCTGTCACTTAGGCAACGGCGCTTCCGTTGCTGCGGTACGTCACGGCGAATGTATCGATACTTCAATGGGTTTAACTCCGTTGGAAGGTTTGGTGATGGGCACCCGTTCCGGCGACTTGGATCCGGCGATTATTTTCTATTTGTACGATAACTTGGGTATGTCTATGGCGGATATCAACACCCTG